>JAGWYC010000202.1 GCA_018969565.1 Bacteroidota bacterium
GACATAAACGGCAAAAATGCGACAAATTGCGGGATGGGAAAAGTGTATTGGAAACGTTGGCTCAGCTACATCTGGCCCATCAGAGAACAGGGGTTTTCTTCAAAAAAAAATCCCGACCTGGAACTGCGCTGGGAAAACGGAGCGCTGGTGCTTAACTCCGCCCATGCCAACTACTCTTATGGTAGTTTGCACGAAGTGATGCGACAAGCCATAGCCTACCTGAGCAAAGAGGAACTGAAAAATCTGCTGCTGCTGGGCCTGGGCGGAGGTTCTGCCCTGCAGCTTGCCAAGCAAAAATGTGGTGATTTCATCAAAGCTACTGCGGTAGATTTCGACCCGACTATTCTTGACATCGCAAAAAGCTACTTCAAAATCCATGAATACAGTTGGGTTCAGCTCGTTCAGGCCGATGCCTGTACCTGGGTGGAAAGCGCCGCCGATGATTCATTCACCGCCATCATTGACGACCTTTTTGTGAATTTGGAGAAGCCTGATTTTGTTTTGAACCCGAATTACATAGGCAACCTGCACCGTATCCTCCAACCCGGTGGAATATTGATTATCAACCTGATGGCTTTTCAAGAATCGGATTTTGAACTATTTAGCGAAACTTACTGTGCACGTTTTCTTATCGAGCATGTGCAGCGGGTACATGAGCATAACCGACTGCTTTTTCTGAGGAAGGTGGTTTAATTCAGCGCCTCTTCCATCATGGTATCGCTGAGTTCCTTGCCGAGGAAACGGTCAATCCGATGATGCACGAAATAAAGCACCGGCGTGAGTAATATGGCTACCGAAAACTTGTAGATATAGCCCATGGTACCCACGGCCAACACCTGACTGAGCGGCCAGTCGGCACCCCAGTAAAAGGCAATCAATAAAACCACATAGCTGTCCAGCAACTGGGATACCAGCGTGGATCCGGTGGCCCTCAACCAAATGGCTTTGGCGCCGGTGCGCATGCGCAGAGCGCGGAAAATTCCTGCATCCACCACCTGACCAATCAAGAAAGCGCATAGGGAACCGATAATGATAAACAATCCTTGTCCGAACACCTGGCTGTATGCCTGATTCAGATCCCGAAGGCCTTTTGTACTGGCGCTCTGTGCCCACCAGTCAGCCGGCGTAAGCCAGATAGCCAGCCGCACCATGATAAACGCATAGACAATCAACGCAATGGCCATCATGGTGAGACGCTGTACGCCTTTTTTTCCGAAGTATTCATTCACAATGTCGGTGATGACAAAGACCACCGGCCAAAGAATGACTCCTGCGGTCAACTGGAAATTAAGCGTATAGCCCAGTATCCGGAAGCCGGCATCGGGCAGGCCGAGGGTCCTTTCCGCAGAAAAAATCTTCACTCCGATGAATTCGGCCAGCAGGGCATTGGTCAGGAAAAAGCCCGCCAGCAAAAGGAAGAGTAGGTTTTTCTTTTCAGAAGAAACTGCTTTTATTGATTGGGAATCAGCAGACATAATCTTCTCCCATCTTCATGATATGCACTTTGGGAAAGCCTTTGGCGAGCAGCCTGCTTTGCCATGCCTGCAGGGCATCGGAATCGCCGTGTACCAGCAGCATGTGTTCCACGCGCTCAGGCACCTGACAGCTTAGGTATTCCAGCATTTCTTCATAATCGGCATGGGCAGAGAAATAATCCATCACTTCTACCCTGCAGCGTACATCGTATTCGCTGCCGAAGATGCGCACATGTTCCTTCCCTTCGCGCAACTGCCCGGCAAGACTCATCGGTGTGGCATAACCTACAATGAGCACCGTGGCATTCACATCCCCGATGTTATTGGCAATATGGTGTTTTACCCGCCCTGCTTCCGCCATACCGGAGGCGGAGATAATAATGGCCGGCCCTGAGTCATTATTCAGCGCCTTGCTTTCATCCACCTTGCTGATATAGTGCAAGTTGCTGAAACCAAATGGATCGCCGTCGCGGGTGATATAATCCAAAATTTCTTTGTTGTATTCCTCCCTATGACGGGCCATTACCGCGGTGGCATTCACCGAAAGAGGACTGTCCACATACACAGGAATCTTAGGAAGCAAGCCTTTGTGTTCCAGGCGGTCGAGCAGGTAAATCAGTTCCTGGGTACGGTCAATGCTGAAGGCAGGTATAATCAGTTTACCACCGCGGTTCACGCAGGTGTCCTTCACTACACGCAGCAAGTGGGCTTCGGCGTCTTTGGAGGGCTCATGCCTGCGGTTCCCGTAGGTGCTTTCGCAGATGATGATGTCAGACTGCGGAAAGGCATCCGGGCCGGAAAGAATCTGGTCTCCCGGCCTGCCGATATCACCTGTAAAAGTGAACTTCTTTTCACTGACCCCTTCTCGAATAGCAAGCGTGATGGCTACACTTCCAAGGATATGCGCATTACGTGTACAAAGCACCGATACTTCTTCACAAAGTTCCCAGTAATCGCCATCCATGGGCATTATTTCCACTTGACGGAATACCTGCTGCACGTCCTCTACATCATAAAGCGGTTCAATAGGTGGAAGCCCTTTCGTTGCGCGGCGCTTATTCAGATGTCCAAGGTCGCTTTCCTGAATTTTTGCGCTATCCAGCAACATCAGGTCCATCAGATCCTTTGTAGGAGCGTTGCAAAAAATCGGACCCCGATAACCTTGTTTCACCAAACGAGGCAAAAGTCCGGTGTGGTCAATATGCGCATGGGAAATAAGCACGTAGTTCAATGAAACCGGATCAAAGCCGAAATGACGGTTCAGTTCCTCTCCTACTGCCCCTTCACCCTGAACCAGACCGCAGTCAAGCAGGATTTTGGTACCTTTTTCTGTAGTGATGACGTGTTTGCTTCCGGTTACCCTTCCGGCTGCGCCAAATGATGAAATATGCATGAAAATTGTAGCTTGTTATAGGGATGCAAGTTATCCTTGCTGAACTTTGCAAATATTGAAACATCGGTCCGTAATAACAATAAAACTTACTGCCCTGTGCAGCCTTTTTTTCTGCGTAACACAACTACCCGCGCAAAGCGGTAAACTATGGCTGCAACGAGGCAATGCTTATGAACTTCAGGGTCGTTTAAGCGCAGCCCTCCAGTGTTATGACTTTGCAATTAGCCTGGAGCCTCAAAATGTCAGGGCGTACTTCAGCAGAGCGGTATTACGCTATCAAATGAAGCAGAGAACTCTGGCATTGGTGGATTTAAACAAGTGCCTGCTGCTTGATACTTCTTTTGCCGAAGCCTATTTTAACAGGGCTTTGGTTCATTATGAACTCCATAATGATGCTTTTGCCCTGGCGGACATCAATCAATACCTGAGGTATGACAGCGCCACAAACGAATCATTGATGCTCGCTGCAGCAATTCTGGAGCGACTGGGCGACACCAAAGGTGCTGCAGTAGTACTTGGCAGTTATCTGTCGAATAATCCTGATGATGTTGAAATATCTGCTCGCTGCGCACATAACCTTACCCTTGCCCAACAATATACTCAGGCTGACCAGCTACTGAATGGATGTCTGAAGCGATTCCCGGAGGCGATGGTCTTCTATGAACTCAGAGCCGCAAACCATCATGCTGCAGGTAGCTACCACTTGGCCATAGACGACTACAATATGTGTATTCTGCAAGAACCGGGAAAAGCTTCATTATATGCGGCAAGAGCCGCTTCCAGATCGGAAGCAGGTGCTTTGACTGATGGGGTTGATGATTATAGCCGAGCTCTGAGCATAGACAGCAGCAATGGTGATTATTATCTGGAACGAGCTTTGCTTTATTTGCAACAAGACCATTTTGAACAGTCGGAACTGGATTTGAACCAGGCTTTAAAATACAGATGCAATGATTTACGTTATGCCTACATGGCAAGGGGATTGGTGCGTTTTAATCAGAAAAAAGGTTCTATCGCCTGCGCTGATTGGGAAAAAGCTTCGTTGATGGGTTCAACTGAAGCGACTGAATATCTGGAGCGTTTTTGCAGAAAATCCGAACCCCATGAATAGACAGGGAGTTTTGTTGATGTTGCTTTTAGTGTGCAGTGGTATTTCC
>JAGWYC010000002.1 GCA_018969565.1 Bacteroidota bacterium
CACCTGATGTACTGATTATTTCGTGCGGCAGCCCACCACAGAGCAAATGGGGCATAACTCGGGGTTATGTCCTCGGGCCGGGCAGTATTTTCTTCCGAAGAAAATAATTTGCAGATGCAGTTTGTTCCAGGAGGATTCGGGGAATAAACGCTTCAGGTCGCGCTCGGTTTGTTCTACATTTTTTGCCTGGCTCAGTTTCCAGCGGTAGGCCAGGCGGTGTATGTGTGTATCTACGGGGAAGGCCGGATGACCGAAGGCCTGGCTCATCACCACGCTGGCGGTTTTATGTCCCACGCCGGGCAGCTTTTCCAGGGCTTCGAAACTATCAGGTACGGCACCTCCGTGTTCGTCAATGATGATTTCAGACAGGCGATGGATGGCCTTACTCTTGGCCGGACTCAGCCCACAGGGTTTGATAATCTCCCTGATTTCTTCCACATCCAGCTTCACCATATCATAAGGATTATCGGCTTGTGCGAACAGATGTGGTGTAATCTGGTTTACCCGTTCATCCGTGCATTGTGCAGAAAGCAAAACCGCGATGAGCAAGGTATAAGCATCCTTGTGATCCAAGGGAACAGGAACCTCAGGGAACAGCGTTTCCAGTTGTTGGTGAATCCAGGCGGCTCGTTCTTTTTTGTTCATGAGGAAGGCTTAGTAAAAGGCGTTTTCAAAAAGGTCCAAGGGCACACCGGGCGGCAACATCAGGGACAAATTATTCCAATCGGGCCGGTGGTGAAAAGAACCCGGCAATTCTTCAGACAAAGCGCTCAACACCATGTCGTTCAGGCTTACCGAAGCTTCCACAATGATACCCTTTTCCACGGAAAGCGTGCAGGCCAGCATCCCTGCCGGCGTTTCCAATTCGCGCTCAAAACGGTAGCGCGGTCCATATCCAAAAATCCATTCTTCCTGCACAAAGCGTTCAGCACTTAATTGTTTGATCGCGACCAGTTCATGCGGTTGATAATCATCCAGGCGGCTGTTTGGAAACACAACCCGGAGGTAATCGGCTATTTGGTTTTTAAAGGAATCCAGGTGCATGGGTGGATTCAGGAACGCTGAAATGTTTGCTACTTTGCTGCGCACGCTTTCCACCCCGTGGTGGCTGTAGTTGGCCACATGCCCACGGATGGCGTTACCCAGATTTTCCAGGTCGCTGCTATACAACAGGGTTCCATGGTGCAATACCTTTTGCCGACGCTGGTTCAGGTGTTCTGCGTTTCCGCTGATTTTAAGACCTGCGGACAGAATATCGTTCCTTCCGCTGTGTTCTGCCGGAACGCCCATGGAGCGCAGCAAATCAACCAGGGGTTGGGTGTGACTGCGGAAGTCCACAGCCTGTTGGCGGTCTTGGTAACTTTTGATAAAGGAGAAGCAGATATTCCCGCTGTCGTGGAATACCGTACCGCCGCCGGAAATTCTGCGGGCAATGCTAATGTTGTGCTGTTTGCAATAGGGGAAATCCACTTCTTTCAACACTACCTGGTGTTTACCGCACACTACGGCGTTGTGGCTTTGCCAAATCAGGGCAACATCTTCATCACTGTGTTCCAGTAAATGCGCTTCAGCAGCCAGATGGAAATACACATCGGTGTTGGTATTGCAGATGATGCGCATGGTCCCCCGGTGAATTTTCTTGCGATAAACGGTACAGTACGGGAAGCCCTGTTTCAGTTTTGCGGAGCGGTAGGGAATTTCCTGCGCAGCACAAAGTTTCTTCCCAGATAAACCTTGCGAACCATGGGGTCAGCGGCGAGTTCTTCGGCTGTACCCTGTTTCAGCAATTTTCCTTCAAATAGCAGATAAGCCCGGTCCGTGATGCTCAAGGTTTCCTGAACGTTATGGTCTGTAATGAGGATGCCGATATTACGCTCTTTCAGCTTGGCTACAATGCTCTGGATATCTTCTACCGCAATGGGGTCAACCCCGGCAAAAGGTTCATCAAGCAGGATGAATTTAGGGTCGGTGGCCAGGGCACGGGCAATTTCTGTTCTGCGTCGTTCACCGCCACTCAACACCTTACCTTTATTGTGGCGCACACGGTTGAGACCAAACTCTTCCAGAAGCTCCTCCAGCTTTTCTTCTTGCCTGGCTTTTGAAAGAGAAGTCATTTCAAGCACGGCGCGCACGTTGTTCTCTACGCTGAGTTCCCTGAAAACCGAGGCCTCTTGAGGCAGGTAGCCAACGCCGAGTTGGGCGCGCCGGTACATAGGCAGTCTTGTAATATCTGTCTGGTCCAGAAAAATCCGGCCTGTATCAGGTTTCACCAAACCTACAAACATGTAGAAAGAGGTGGTTTTGCCGGCCCCATTCGGCCCGAGCAGACCCACGATTTCTCCCTGTTGCACCTCTACACTGACATCATCCACCACTTTTTTCTGGCGGTATTGTTTTACAAGGTGTTCGCTGCGCAGAAGCATGTGTTACAAAGATACAGGGTTGGCAGTGTAGCATTAGATATCGCGGTTTATTTCAGTCCAGAGGCGGTCTTTAAGCGCCTGAAGACCCTCACCGGTGGCTGCGGAAAAGAAAAGAGGGTCTGTTCCGGCCATTTCTTCCTTAATAGCCAGTTTGAGTTCTTCGTCGAGCAAATCAGCTTTGCTGATGGCCACCACGCGGCGCTTATGCATGAGTTCCCGGTTAAACTGTTCCAGTTCATGAAGGAGCACCTTGAATTCTTCCGGGTGGCTTTTGCTGTCAGCCGGAATCAGAAACAGCAGCACGGCATTGCGCTCAATGTGTTTCAGGAAACGATGTCCCAGACCTTTTCCCTGGTGTGCGCCTTCAATGATGCCGGGGATATCGGCTACCACAAAACTTCTGAAATCGCGGTATTGCACCACACCAAGGTTGGGTTTTAAGGTGGTGAAGGGGTAATCGGCAATTTCCGGTTTGGCGGCGGTAATTACAGACAGAAGCGTGCTTTTTCCGGCATTGGGGAAGCCCACGAGGCCCACATCGGCAAGAAGTTTCAGTTCCAGGATCATCCACTCTTCCCGACCCGCCTCACCCGGTTGGGCATATTCCGGGGCCTGGTTGGTGGCGCTGACAAAGTGGGCATTTCCCAGACCTCCACGGCCACCGGGAACCAGCACACGTTCTTCGCCGTCGTTGGTGATTTCAAACAAAAACTCACCGGTTTCCGCGTTACGGGCCACGGTTCCCAAGGGAACATCAAGAATTTCATTGCGGCCATCGGCTCCGGTCATCAGGGCACGACTGCCATTTACACCATCTCCGGCCATGATGTGTTTGCGGTATTTCAGGTGAAGCAGGGTCCAGAATTGGGCATTGCCGCGCAGAATGATGCTTCCACCTTTGCCGCCATTGCCACCATCAGGGCCACCCTTGGGGTTCATTTTTGTTCTGTTGAAGTGGCGGCTTCCGGCGCCGCCCTTGCCACTGCGGCAGCAGATTTTCACATAATCTATAAAGTTGGATTCCGCCATGTGTTGCAAAGATACAGCCCCCACCGAGCATCCCCTTTGGAGCTACGACAAAAAATAATTGTACATACAATCAAAATTGTCGTATCTTTGCCTCGTGAAAATCGAAGACGAGGTACAAACCAAGAGTTTTCAGAGCGAGTTTCACAAGGCTCAGGTGAACATCATTTTCAGCGCTTGGTGGCTGAAGAACAAGATGTTGCCTTTCCTGCGCAGCCATGGATTATCGCATGAACAGTTCAATGTGATGCGCATAATTCGCGGTCAGAAGAACAAAGCTGTTTGTGTGAAGGATATCACCGCCAGGATGCTGGAGCGCAGCAGCAATACCACAAGAATTATTGATAAGCTCGAGGCAAAGGGTTTGGTTGCCCGCAGGCCAAGCCCTAATGACAAACGAGAATTACACATTGTGCTTACAGAAAGCGGCAGTGCCTTATTGAAGAAGATGGACCAGGAGTGGCTTGCAGGTGAGCCTGTACGCACAGGTCTTAACGAAGTAGAGGCCGGTATTTTGAATACCCTGCTGGACAAATTAAGAGACAACGAGTAAAAAAATTTAAACCATTAACTGTACCTACAATCAATGAACACTGTTTTTCATCCGGCCGGTTTAAGAGGACATGCCAATCATGGGTGGCTAAAAACCTGGCATTCTTTCAGCTTTGCCGGTTGGTACGATCCGAACAAAATACACTTCGGCGCCCTGAGGGTTCTGAATGACGATTATGTAGCCGGGGGCATGGGTTTTTCTACCCATCCGCATGACAATATGGAAATAGTAACCATCATGATGGATGGAACCTTGGAGCATCAGGACAGCATGGGACATCGTGAGTTACTGAGGGCAGGCGAAGTTCAGGCCATGAGTGCCGGCACCGGTATCATGCACAGCGAACGAAATGCGGATAAGACACAGCCACTTCATTTATTTCAGATCTGGATATTCCCCAGAGAAAAAAACACCACTCCGCGTTATGCACAGAAATCATTTGCGCAGCAAACAGCAGCTACCCCGAATAATTGGACCATGCTGGTGTCGCCCGATGCCGCTCAAGGAAGTCTGGAAATAGGGCAGGATGCCTGGTTTTCTATAGCGGATATTTCAAAGGATAACTCGCTGAACTATACACTTAAGAAAAGCGACAACGGCATTTATGTATTTGTGGTATCAGGCACCCTTGAAACAGCCGATATTGAACTGCATCACCGCGATGCACTGGGCATCACCGAAACAAACAGCATAGAAATTAAGGCAAAAGAGGATAGTAAGGTTTTATTGATAGAGGTTCCTATGCATTGGTAACCCCCCACAACTCCCCAACTCCGAAACTAACAAACTCCCCAACCAACAGACACCCAAACTAACAAACCAATATGGAAACGCAAACACAAAGCAACTGGGTTATCGACGTAGCCCACTCCGAAATTCAATTCAAAGTACGTCACATGGTCATCAGCACCGTAACAGGTTATTTCCGCAAGTTTGAAGGCGGTTTCCAGATGCACGGTGAAGACTTCAGCACAGCCCGCATTTGGTTCAAGGCTGACGTAAACAGTGTGGATACCAATTCAGAACAGCGCGATGGTCACCTGAAGAGTGCTGATTTCTTCGACGCGGAAAACCACCCCGAGCTGAGCTTCCAGAGCACCGCCGTGCGCCACACCGAAGGCCACAATTATGAAGTGAGCGGAAACCTTACCCTGCGCGGTGTAAGCAAAGAAGTAGTGCTTCACGTGGAGCAAAACGGAACACTGGTAGATCCCTGGGGCATGACCCGCAGCGGCTACCACATTACCGGCAGCATCAACCGTAAGGATTACGGTCTGGCCTGGAGCGCAGTTACCGAAGCCGGCGGACTGGTTGTGTCTGATGATGTAAAACTGTACATCAACGCCGAACTGACCAAAGCCTAAATTCCTTCAAACGGAAAAACATCAGAGCAAGCCGTTCCTGAATCAGGGGCGGCTTCTTTGTTTATGCGAAGGACTGAACTACGATGTCTTCCTGTTCTTTATCGTGCACCTTTTTGTATCCTGTAGCAGGAGACGCACTGCTCTTCCTGCTGATGCAACGAAGAGGGCGTGGCCAGTCGTAGCGCATCAGGTGCATCCAGGCACCCATATTTTTCGGCTCTTCCTGCACCCAGACCAACTCGGCACCTTTGTATTTATCGGCCACTTCAGCAATAGCTTCTTCAGGAAGCGGATACAATTGTTCCAGGCGCACAATGGCCACATCATTGTGTTGATTGGCTTCCTGGTATTGCAGCAGATCGTAGTAAATCTTGCCGGTACAGAAGAGCACACGGCGGGTTTTTCCTGCCTGCGCCGATGCATCGTCAATCAGCGGAAGGAAACCCCCTGTGCTCAACTCATTCAGGCTACTCACACAGCGAGGATGGCGCAGCAGGCTTTTCGGGGTAAATACAATCAGGGGCACACGCACATCGCGGTGCAATTGCCGGCGCAGCACATGGAACATACTTGCCGGCGTGCTGGGGTTCACCACCTGCATATTGTTCATGGCGCAGAGTTGCAGGAAGCGCTCCGGCCTTCCGCTGCTGTGTTCCGGTCCTTGTCCTTCGTAGCCGTGCGGCAGCAGCAGGGTCAGGCCGCTGAACTTACCCCATTTGGCTTCCGCACTGGCGATGAATTGGTCAATGATAATCTGCGCACCATTGGCGAAGTCACCAAACTGCGCTTCCCAGATGGATAGGCCATTCGGGTTATTCAGGCTATAGCCATATTCATAACCAAGCACGGCGTATTCACTCAGCAGGCTGTTGAACACATCGAATCTGGCCTGCTCGCCGCCGAGGTGGTTCAGAGGAATGTATTCCGCTTCGCTGTCCTCCTTCTTCACAACAGCATGACGGTGTGAGAAGGTGCCGCGTTCCACGTCCTGTCCGGTGATGCGCACGGGGTGACCTTCTTTCAACATAGAAGCGTAGGCCAGCAGTTCGCCCATGGCCCAATCGAGCTTGTCGGTATCGAGCATTTTCCGGCGCTCCGCGAACAGGTTCTGAACCTTTTTAATGGGCAGGTTTTCCTCGGGAATTTCGGTGATGCGTTGGCCCAGCTCCAGCAAGGTGTTGCGGTCCACGGCGGTCGGTGTAACTGATACCAGGTCCTCACGCTTGGCGTGACGGAAGCCGGCCCATGCGTCGTCGGGGGCAGCAGGAGCAGGTTCGTAGGTACTGCGTGCTTCTTCCAGTTTTTCCTGGAGCAACTGTTTGAACTTCAGCTCCATTTCACGGGCGATTTCAGCATCAACTTCCCCGCGCTGCAACAATACTTCCTTATAGATTTCCCGAGGGTTCGGGTGTTTGTCAATCAACTTGTACATCACCGGTTGGGTAAAGCGCGGTTCATCACCTTCGTTATGGCCGTATTTGCGGTAGCCCAGCAAGTCAATAAACACATCGCTGTTGAACTCCAGGCGGTAGGCCATAGCCAGTTTCACCACATGCACCACGGCTTCTACATCATCCGCGTTTACATGGAAAACAGGACATTGGGTAACCTTGGCTACATCGGTACAGTATACACTGGTGCGCGCATCGCTGTAGTTGGTGGTAAATCCAATCTGGTTGTTGGTGGCGATATGGATGGTGCCTCCTACATAATAGGCCTCCAGTCCGCTCATCTGCACCACTTCATACATGATACCTTGTCCGGCGATGGCGGCATCACCGTGAATCAGGATGGGGCAGATATGGTCAGGTTTATTGTGGTATTTCTGGTCGAGTTTAGAGCGCACGATACCCTTCACGACAGGGTTAACAGCTTCCAGGTGGCTGGGGTTGGCTGCCAGGTGCAGGTGAACCCGCTTACCGCTTTTGGTATCAACAACCGTATCATAACCCAGGTGGTATTTCACATCACCTTCGAACTGATCGTTCTGGAATACTTTTCCCTCGAATTCCCCGAAAATCTGGGTATAGGTTTTATTGAAGATATTGGCCAGAACGTTCAGGCGACCGCGATGCGCCATACCCATCACAAACTCTTCCACACCCAAACCAGCGCCGTATTGAATCACGGCATCGAGGGCAGGAATCAAACATTCCAGGCCTTCCACCGAAAAGCGTTTCTGGCCTATGTATTTGGTATGAAGGAAGTTCTCGAAAACGGTAGCCTGGTTCAACTTCTCCAGGAAATGCCTTTTTTCATCTACGCTCAATTCCGGACGGTTCCGTGTTTTTTCGATGCGTGAGCGAAGCCATTCCAGGCGACGGGGTTCGCGGATATGCATGAATTCGGAACCAATATGACCGCAGTAGGTTTCCTCCAGTAAGGCGATAATGTCTTTGAGGGAAGCAGAACCCAGACCTACTTCAGCGCCGGCATTAAATACCTTGTCAAGATCAGTCGGTTCCAGACCAAAATTTGCGATATTCAGATCCGGGCTCCATTTGCGGCGTTCGCGCAGCGGATTGGTTTTGCTGAACAGGTGGCCGCGTTCCCGGTAGGCATTGATCAGGTTGAGTGCATTGATTTCGCGCAGTGCATCTTCACTGATGCCCTGTTTTTCCGCACCCAGTTCAAAACCTTCAAAAAACTTACGCCAGCCGAAGTCCACACTTTCGTGGTCGGCCTGATATTGGCGATACAGATTATCAATGGCCGAAGGGTCGGCGTTCAACAGGTATGATGGGTGCTGACTCATCGCAAATAATGTAGCTAAGGGGTGCGAAATTAGCGAATTCAGCAGGAAGGCTGAGGAAAAGCGCAGCAAATTCTGCGGAGTATGGTAAGATCACGGCAAAGTGAATTTATCGTCGGGAGTATTTAGTCAGAACCTAAGTTTTTTTACTCAACACACTGAGTAAAAACAAAAAACCCGGATGCAACAAGGCGTATGGTCATATTTTGATGCTCGTATTACGTTCAAAGGGGTGGATGCAAACGTTTACAAACACCTACAAATGTTTGCGTGTGATGTGGCGATTGAAGCCCCTTAGAAATTGCGCTCATGAAACAAAGCGCATCTTGGATTTTCGGCGACATCGGTCGCTTGTTTTATCCGCAACTATGTGCGGGCTGCCGCAGTACCCTATATGAAGCAGAACAAGGCATTTGCGCAGCCTGTGTTGCCGCATTACCCAGAACAGCATTCAAAAGCGGAAGTGAAAATCCCGCAGCCCGAATGTTTCACGGCAGGGTAAAATTTATGGGTGTACATAGCTTTTTGTATTTCCACAAGGCCGGAATCACCCAGAGCTTGCTGCATCAGATAAAATATCGGGGAGGCGTTGCGCTCGCCTATCAGATGGGACAGCTCTTTGGTCATACGCTGGAACCCCGGTTATTACCCGATGTGCTCATACCGGTGCCCCTGCATGCTTCCAGACGAAGAGAACGCGGGTATAACCAGTCGGAAGCTTTGGCACAGGGTATGGCAGCCGCCTGGCATCTGGAGGTGAACACGAACATCATGTCGAGGACTGCGGCAAGCAGAAGTCAGACCAAATCTGGTAGATTTAACCGTTGGAATAATGTAGGAAGCAGGTTTGAGTGCAGGAATGTGGTGTACCCAAAGGAAATACATATCGGGCTGGTTGATGATGTATTAACTACCGGCTCGACACTTGAATCCTGTGCCCGCGCGCTTGAACAAGTCGGGTATCGAAATCTGAGTGCATTTACCTTGGCTTATGCGGAGTATTAAACAGGCGTCCACCCCTTTCATTTTCCTTATCTTCGCAGGGATTTCACCATTTACCAACATGAAAAGAGCATTACTTTTCCCCATGTTGCTGATCCTGAGTGTTTTAGGACTCGCAGCACAAAAACCCATTGCAGGCCAATTTACCGGGATTCTGGTACCCCAATACAGCACAGCAGGGGGTTCCGGCACTATCAGGCTTCCCGTAGTTTTCAAGGCATCTATCAACAACCTTCTGCCGAACACACAGTATAAATATATGGTTCGGGCCATGAAGATTGCAGACACCGGTCTTACCACCGCAGCAGGAGCGGGTACCGGCATTTGGCTGGATACTTCCGGTCAATGGAGAACCAATTCAAATACTTCATTGACCACGGCAGGACAGCATGATACGTTCACCACAGACTTCGGAGGAACCTATACCGGCTGGTTTGGTTTTTGTCAGAGCTCCAACGCCATATTCAACGATGGTCTGAATGTATATCCGCTTCTGCAACTGCAAGCAATCAGTCCCGGATCTGTTGTAGAGAAGCACTATCTCACGGACAGCATCCGTTGTGTGGCATTTGGAACCACAAGCACCAAGGCTACAGCTATTTGGGGCAAGAGCCTCGCGCCGGCAAAATCTATGGTGGCTTTGTTTGACAACATTCAGGGCACCGGACGTCCTATTGCCATGACCTATGTTGAAGGTGCGGGCATTACTCCTGCATCTCTGGCTACGTTTTACACTACCGATATTTTAGGTAAAGGTGGCAACTGGGGTACTTCTATACCCAATAAATTAACTAATGGTATTCGTCGTATAGGAAACTACAGTCTTAAGACCGGACAGGAATTGTATGCCAACCTGGACTCAAACGGAGTTTGGGGCTGGGGCAGCACCACAAAATCAACCGTGGGCGCCACCGGTGGTTCAGCTACACCCATAGCCCTCACTGAGGAAGAATGTGCTTTGGTACAACCGGATTTTCAATTCTGGCTGCGCAATTCCACCGTTGGAGAAGCAGACGGTAAAGCCCTTTTGGTGGTGCGCAGGCGTTATGCAAACGACTTCACTTCATCCGTAACCATGGGTTATGTGAGCGGAACTGCAGATACCGGCACAAACAAAGATCTGGTGCTGCGTCCCAAAACAATTAACTTCAAACCCGGCTATACGGCCTTTGACAGTTCATACGCCATAATCAATGATGATAACCTGGTAGAAGGCACTGAAATAGCGACCATCAGTCTGAGCAACCCACAAAAAGGCAGCATCGGCCTGGAGCGCACCCATTCATTGACCATTACCGACAACGATGCGGCCAACGTTAGTTTTGGCACCAAACTCCTGAACATTAAGGAAAGCGCGGGTAAAGCCATCATCAAGGTGAAGATGGATAAAGCCCTGAATACCCCGGCAACCGTGCGTATTCTGGTTAAATACAAGGGCGACAGTACCCTGATTCCTGATGAATTCCGTCTTGGAAAAACATATACAGACACCACCATCAGCCTGGGTAAAAGCACAGGCCCTGACAGTCTGGTGTTTTTTGCACGTGTGATTGACGAAACGGTTGTTGACCCCAATGACACCGTAGTATTGGCTTTGCGCGTAAGCGGTACATCACTGGCGCTTGCCGGAGATAGCTTGATGACCATCATTATGCGCGACAACGACCGTCCACCGGTTTTCTCCTTTAAGAATACTGCAATTACCCTGAGTGAAAAGGCCGGAACTGCGAAGATTCGCATTGGTATTGCTAATCAGAATGATCAACAAAGCGATTTCATTTTGAGATTCAGCCCGTCTAAGAGCACAGCCACCGAAGGAAGCGACTTCACCTTTAATCCTTCATCGAAAATTTATTCAGTGGCAGCAACGGACCCCGACAGCTTCACTGTTTCCATTCCCCTGATTGACGATGAATTGTACGAAGGCAATGAGAAAATGGTGTTCACCATGTCTCCGCTCACCAACAGCCAGATCGGAAAACCTGATACGCTCGTCATCACTTTGACCAGCGATGATTTACCGGTTTATAAGATTCGCAACATCACCACCGAAAAAACAGCCGGTGTAGCGGATTCATTGAACAAGCGCTGCCGCATTTATGGCGTGGTTCATGGTGTGAACACCAGGGTTACAGGATTGCAGTTTACCGTGATTGACACCTCAGGTGGCATTCAGGTATTCAGCCCAACCGGAACATTTGGCTACACTGTAAAAGAAGGAGATTCCATTATGGTACAGGGTTCAGTTGGTCAGTTCCAGGGAACCACCCAGTTGCAGTTTCTGGATACCATTCGCAGGTTGAGCACCACTGGCAGAATCCGCAATCCGCGCATTGTAAGCACCCTGGATGAAAGCATTGAATCACAGGTTGTGCGTGTGGATCGGGTTCGTTTGGTGAATGTGGCCGATTGGCCTACCGTTCCCTTGGCTGCCAACGGATTCAAGCAACTTCAGGTAAGCAATGGGGTAAAAACCTATACCATTTCAATAGATGCAGAAACGAATGTGGACGGTACTACAGCACCGGCCGGATACTTCAACATTGCAGGTATAGGTGGTCAGTTCGACAGCAAATCACCCTTTGATTCAGGGTATGTAATTGTGCCAAGATATATCGGAGATATTACCAACCTCACCGTTCCGGTAATCAGCTTTGCTACCGTTGCCGGTACTTCCAACGAACAGGATGACTCCAGCGTGATGATTACCATCAACGTAGCCAACGCCAACGCGCAAGTGAACTTCAAGCTGGCTATCAAAGGAGGAACTGCTACTTCCAACGCCGATTACAACTTCGCCGCCAAGGACATCAGCTTACCCGCAGGCACCACTTCATTCAAGTTTAAAGTGGATTTGTTTGATGATAACCTGAGCGAAGGCGATGAAACCCTGTTGCTGAGCATCCGCAATAACAACTGGGGTACAGAAATCGGCGCAGACTCGGTTTACACCCTCACGCTGAAGGATAACGAAAGCAACAGCGTGCAGGATTTGTATGCCGGCAGCATGCAGGTTTATCCGAACCCGGTGCGTGGCAGCGCGGTGCAATTCTCCTTACCTGAACCAGCAGTACGCGTGGAACTCTGCGATGCACGTGGTGTGGTAGTTACTACAAACACCACCGGTGAAAAAACCGGCAGCCTGAGCACCACAGGATTGAGCAGCGGCTTGTATCTGGTACGCGCTGTTTGCGCCGATGGTCGCTGGTACTCAGCCCGACTGAACGTGCAATAATTCTTAACTTTATATCAAGCTCGGCAATCATTCAGGTTGCCGGGCTTTTTTTTTGTGCCATAACGCGCAGCACAAAAAATAAAGGCGACCCTTGGGTCGCCTTTATCGTGAATGCAGGTTATGATGAATGTTTACGCCAGTTCGAAGCGGTCCAGGTTCATCACCTTGTTCCAGGCGGCAACGAAATCATGTACAAACTTCTGTTTGCCATCGCTGCAACCATATACTTCAGCCAGAGCGCGCAGTTCGGAATTTGAACCGAATATCAGGTCGGCGCGTGTGGCGGTCCACTTCAGGGCACCGGTTTTGCGGTCGCGGCCTTCAAACTCCTGTTGTGCATCGGATGTGGCGCTCCAGGTAGTGTTCAGGTCAAGCAGGCTCAGGAAGAAATCGTTGCTGAGCACACCGGGCTTCTGGGTCAGCACACCATGTTTGCTGCCATTGTAGTTGGCGCCCAGCACACGCATACCACCAACCAGCACCGTCATTTCGGGAGCGGTAAGGGTAAGCAGTTGCGCTTTGTCCACCAGCAGGTCTTCCGCAGTAGCCTTTAATCCGGGACGCAGGTAATTCCTGAAACCATCGGCTTTGGGTTCAAGCACAGCAAAGGAATCAACATCGGTGTGTTCCTGAGTGGCATCGGCGCGTCCGGGTGTAAAGGGAACGATAATGGCATATCCGGCGTCGTGTGCAGCTTTCTCAACAGCGGCGCAGCCTGCCAGCACAATAATGTCGGCCATGGAAATCTGCTTTCCACCTCCTTGTGCGCCGTTGAAAGTGCTGCGGATATGTTCCAGCTTATCGAGCACCTTCGCCAATTGTGCGGGGTTATTGGCTTCCCAGTTTTTCTGAGGTTCAAGACGAATGCGACCGCCATTGGCGCCACCGCGCTTGTCTGAACCGCGGAACGTTGAGGCAGAAGCCCATGCTGTTCCTACCAGTTCAGCAACACTAAGACCTGATGCCAGCACGTCGCTTTTCAGCTTGCTGATATCGGCAGCATCAACCAGTGCATGCTGCACAGCAGGGATAGGGTCTTGCCAGATGAGCACTTCAGAAGGAACCTCAGGACCCAGGTAGCGGGCGCGAGGACCCATGTCGCGGTGTGTCAGTTTGAACCAGGCGCGGGCAAATGCATCGGCGAAAGCCTCGGGGTTCTCGTAGAAATGACGGGAAATCTTCTCATAAGCCGGATCCATGCGCAGCGCCAGGTCAGTGGTAAGCATCATAGGAGCGTGCTTTTTGGCAGGGTTGTGTGCATCGGGCACAGAACCTTCACCGGCACCCCCTTTGGGCTTCCATTGCTGAGCACCGGCGGGGCTCTTGGTCAGTTCCCACTCATAGCCGAACAGGTTTTCAAAGTAGTTATTGCTCCATTTGGTGGGCGTGGTAGTCCAGGCACCTTCCAGACCGCTGGTGATGGTGTTTTCTCCATTGCCGGAACCCATGGTGTTTTTCCAGCCCATGCTCATTTCTTCAATGGCGGCGGCAGCGGGTTCTCTGCCAACGTATTTTGAAGGATCTCCGGCACCGTGGCTCTTTCCGAAGGTATGTCCGCCGGCGATGAGCGCCACGGTTTCTTCATCATTCATGGCCATACGTCCGAAGGTTTCGCGGATGTCGCGCGCGGCTGCCAGCGGATCAGGATTGCCGTTAGGGCCTTCCGGGTTCACATAAATCAGACCCATCTGCACGGCGCCAAGCGGGTTTTCCAGCTCGCGGTCGCCCTCGTAACGGTTGTCGGCAAGCCATTCTTGTTCGGCACCCCAGTAAATGTCTTCTTCCGGTTCCCAAACATCTTCGCGGCCACCGGCAAAGCCAAAGGTATTGAAGCCCATGGATTCCAACGCGCAGTTGCCGGCCAGAATCATGAGGTCGGCCCAGGAAATCTTGTTTCCATACTTCTGTTTCACAGGCCACAGGAGCAAGCGGGCTTTGTCCAGGTTGGTGTTATCGGGCCAACTGTTCAGAGGAGCAAAGCGCTGAGTTCCGCTTCCGCCACCGCCGCGACCGTCAGAGATACGGTAAGTACCGGCACTGTGCCAGGCCATGCGGATGAACAAAGGACCGTAATGGCCGTAGTCGGCAGGCCACCACTCCTGAGAGTTGGTCATCAGCTCATTGATGTCTTTTTTTACCGCTTCCAGATCCAGGCTCTTAAATGCTTCAGCATAGTTAAAGCCGGGTTCCATAGGGTTGGAAAGGTTGGAATTCTGGCGCAGGATGTTCAGTTTCAACTGATTCGGCCACCAGTCGCGGTTACGAGTACCACCGCCGGCAGCATGCTTCACTGCACCGCCCATAAACGGGCACTTATCTGTTGATGCGTTTTGGTTCTTATGATGTTCCATAAACAATGTTCTGTTTGCAAAATTAAACCTGTACAGCAGCCCCGCGGCGTTCAACATACGAATCGGCGCGCAGCAACTACAGGCTCAAGGCAAAGTTAAGAACACCCTTTCAGTAAGAATGTTTGAGCCGCAGGATACTTCTTGAGTTGTATCAGTTTTAAGCGGAAGTCTCAATTGTAGAATCCCCAACGTATTCCAAGAATAAAACGCCGGGAATCGAGGGCATAAGCTGCTGCGGACCAGTATGGAACTTGTTTCGGGGATGGATACCAACCCTGGTTGAGGTGCTCCATTTTCACGAAGAACTGAACGTTTTTCACTTCACCGTTCAAGAACAGATCCATGCGGGGATATGCGCCGGTTTGAATCTGCTGTTGCACATAGAAACGCGCGAGCGCAGGGTTATAGCCATATCCGTTGAAGCGGCTGTACCACCAGAGATCCAGTCCGGCTCGAATACGCAGTACTCCATCAAACCATAATCCTTTATAACCCAGGCTTTGCGTACCGCAGAAACGCGGAACGGGCATGGCGGCGCTATTCGTGCTTCCCATAAAATGCAGGCTGCTGCGCAGGAAGAAATGGTTCCAGTCGCTCAGGGTGTTCAGGCCCAGATCGCCGTAACTGATGCTGCTCATTTCCTGAACGGGAGCAAAGGCGCTGTTCAGGAAGATGAATCCTTTTACGGAACCACTTCGGTATAACATTTCCAACTGATGCCGATTCAGGTTGATGCCGGCATGCAGGCGAAGTTCATTGCTCTGCACCGGATTGAAGGCATTGTTCCAGGAATAGTGTTTGCTGAAATAAAACTGCTCTGTGAACGCCGCTTTGCTGCTTTGAAGAATCCATTCCAGACCCACAAAACGCTGCGCTTTGGTCATTCTTGCGTTCAGGTGCAGCAGATAATCACCGGCATTGTATCCGCTGAGGTAACGGGTTGCCTTCAGTTGCAGGTATTTTGTTCCCTCGGGAAGTCCATATCCAAGGCTGGCGCGAATCCAAGTATTGTGGTATTGTCCGGGAACAGCGCGATAGGCACCTGCCCGGATGTTGCTGATTCCGCCAAGTATGGAGCCATTCCAGGGAGCGGCCTTTTGTTTTTTGACACGCAGTCCGCTGTACATCAGGCCGCCTTCTGTTGCCGCCTCACGCAGGTAGAAGCTGTCTGCGCAACCTTTCATCTGATAATAGTTCGTTCCCGAATAAAAGGTATCAGGTGTTTGAAGGTCCGTGTATTCAAAGCGCTCGCGGGAATACTGCATCAGATGAACTGCGCTCAAGCCCGACCATGGTCCTGATGCGGCCAGGCTGTAGCTGTTGTGCATCTGGTGGTTGGTTTGGAAATAGCTGCTGTTCGCGGCGCTGTTTCGCGGGGTAAAGATGGAGGGCTGTTCTGAGAACAAGCGGGCACTGTCGCGCAGGCCCCAGTGTTCATTGCGCTGAAAGCGGTTCCAGGTGAAGGTGGTTCTGTTGATGAAGCGCCCGTTGCTGGAATGGTAATGGCTGGCACTGCGGATATTGCGCTGTTTGAAGGCGCTGTGTTCGTACAAACCTTGTCCCTGGAGGCTGTGATAATCCAAAGTCATGTTCCAGCCCGGGGTGATATTCTGGGTATGCAGGGCTTGTAAACCGATCAGGCCTCTTCCGCCTTGGGTATAATGGAAGCGTGTGTAAGGGTTTCGGGCGCTGTACACTTCTTCCAGCGAAGGAAGAACCAACATACGGTAGCCGTCATAACCACTGCGCAAGCCTGGGCTGCAGATGGCCGAAGGAAGCAGACTTTTTGCCGGAGAACCGACCTGTCCCAGATCCTGCCAACCGTGTTCCAGGGGTGTAAGGGGTGCGTAGCGATGTACCAGGTCAAAGGCGGTATCCATGGTTTTATGTACCGCAGGCGCAAGTTGAAAAGATTCCCAAAGTTGCACCCTGGGCTTTATCCTGGAGCCAGTATCAGCCGGATTGGAAGCGGGCGCACTTGTCTGGGCCTTTACCAGGGGCAGCGCGGAAAAGCACAATAGTAATATGCTGACAAAGCGGCACATTTGTGCGCAAAGTTCAACAATCCGCATGAACAGCGGGCGTTTTTATCGTGTAGATTTGATAATGCCGCGCCGCGGCTGCAATTTTGGAGAGCCATGTCAGTCTGGATCGGTGCCCTTATCGCATTTCTCTGGAGCCCGTTCAAGTTTATGTTTGGGGTTGCCACTGCTTTTCTCACACCGGGGCTGAATCCCTGGCTGGGGCTGGCCATCACCGCCGGTGGCGCCATGTTGGGTGTATTTATTTATGTATATGCCGGTGAATGGCTTCTGGAGAAATGGCTGGCGCGCAAAAAGCAGCATCGCGTATTTACCAGAGCCAGCCGCAGGCTGGTACGGCTGCGCAAATCGGGTGGTTTATGGGGCCTGGCCCTGCTCACTCCGGTTTTGCTGAGCATCCCGGTAGGTTGCATTCTGGCCATCACCATGGAACACCATAGAATGAGAATTGTGCGGATGATGCTGGTTTCCATCTTGGCCTGGGGAATCCTGATATTTGGATTGAAGGCCTTTCTGAATATTGACATCACGCATTTCTTCGGTGACATAAAACCATGACCACAGTAAAAGGCACGCTGTTCCTGGTCCCTACGCCCATCGGCAACCTGGGGGATATGAGTTTCCGCGCGGTAGAGGTACTCAAGCAAGTACAGGTGGTGCTGGCTGAAGATACCCGAACCAGCGGGCGCCTCTTGCAACATTATCAGATTGACACGCCCCTGGAATCCTTTCACCAGCATAATGAGCACGGCAAACTGGCTTCCGTGATGCAAAGGCTGAACGATGGAATTTCCTTTGCTATGGTCACCGATGCAGGCACGCCCGGAATCTCAGATCCCGGCTTTTTGTTGTCGCGTGCCTGCCGCGAGCAGGGCATCAGGGTAGAATGTCTGCCCGGCGCCACAGCCTTTGTTCCCGCGCTGGTGCAAAGCGGTTTCCCGCTGAGCAGTTTCCTTTTCGGAGGATTTTTACCGCAAAAGAAGGGAAGGCAGAAAAACCTCTTACATCTGCTGGCATCCGGACATACGCTGGCCCTGTATGAAAGTCCTTATCGTCTGGTGCGCCTGCTTGAGGAGTTGAATGAACATGCGCCCGAGCGGCCGGTTTCTGTTTCCCGGGAAATCAGCAAAAAATTCGAGGAGCAACGCGGTGGAACGCCTTCGGAGTTGGCGGCGCACTTCCGCAAACACGAGCCCAAGGGAGAAATTGTAGTGGTGGTTGGTCCTGCCGGAATCGTTCTTTCTGATGAAGATACTGAATAACCCCTTTGTCCTTGGCCTGTTCAGCGGCCTCCTGCTGTTCCTGGGCTGGCCTTCTTTGTCCTTGCCGCTACTCCTGTTTGTAGCCTTCGTACCGCTGTTGTTTGCAGAAGAAAAAACACAAGGAAGGCATACACGCTTCTTTTTCGTGGTGTTCAGCTCCATGATGCTGTGGAACCTGCTCTGCACTTATTGGGTATGGTATGCCAGTCCCGGCGGATGCATCGCCATGCTGCTGGTCAACACCATGCTGATGAGCTTCGTGTGGATGTCATTCCGCATGACCCGCCGTTTCCTTGGGAAGCGCGTGGCACTGATTGCCTTGCCCGTTTTCTGGCTTGGATTTGAGTATCTGCACTCCCACTGGCAATTGGCATTTCCCTGGCTGCATCTGGGCCACGGACTCGCATACGCCACTTCTTTGATTCAATGGTATGAGTTCACCGGAGTTTCCGGAGGTACGCTCTGGATATGGGTGATTAACCTGTTCATCTTCCTCGCCCTGAACTCTTCCAAAAGAACCCTGCGCCGCACCTGGCTTCCTCTGGGATTGCTTTTTCTTACGCCCATGAAGTTTTCTGATTTTCTGCTGAAGAAGGAGCGGAACAAACTTGCTGATTCCGGTCCTGGGGTGGAGGTGCTTGTGCTTCAGCCCAACTTCGACCCCTATGGCGAGAAGTTCAATACTGAGTCTGTTGACCTGCTTGAGAAAATGCTGGACAGCGCCGAAGCCGCACTGACACCGGATACACGGATTCTTTTACTGCCTGAAACCGCCCTGGTTGGTCCGCTGGATGAGGATGGTATGGAATCGGATGAAGAAATCCGTCTCTGCCGCGGCTTCCTGCAAAAACACCCGCAACTGGCTATTGTTTCCGGAGCCTTCACGCGTCGGCTCTATCACGAATCCAAAGCACCCACACATACGGCAAGGGCTACATCCAGTCCCGAATACTGGGTAGATTATTTCAATGCCGGCATCTGGCTGGATACAGGAAAACACATCGGCATCATGCACAAGAACAAGCTGGTGCCGGGTGTGGAGCGCATGCCCTACAAAGAATATTTCGCCTTTCTGGAGCAACTCACCATTGACCTGGGCGGCACTTCGGGAAGTCTGGGCTACGACGACAGCATCCGCGTGCTGGGGAACCCCGACCTGCGTGTAGGCCTGGGTATTTGCTACGAGTCGGTATTCAGCGACTGGTGTTCAGGCTATACCCGAGCCGGTGCGCAATTGCTGGCCGTAGCCACCAATGACGGATGGTGGCACAATACTTCAGGACACAAGCAACACCTGGCTTATGGAACCGTCCGCGCCATTGAAAACCGCCGCTGGCTGATACGCAGCGCCAACACGGGCATCAGCGCCGTGGTGGATCCTACCGGAGATATTACTGCACAACTTGGCTGGTGGAAGGCCGGAAGCCTGCGCGCTAAGGTTATGCTGCGTAAGGATGAAACCTTTTTTGTGCGCTATGGCGATATCGTCGGGATGGCGGCAAGCATACTCAGCGTAGTATTTCTGCTGGCCTTACTGTTTCATCGCCAATTGCGCGCCTATCTTCCGCAGTAAACAGGGCTTATAAACCCAGTCCTGTATGTACAAAACTGGCCGGTTGGAACAGGTTCAGGTTGAATTTGCAGGAAATGCGGTAACCATAACCCTTCATGCCATTATCTGAATAGAATTGGGTGAGGGCAGAAGATTGAAGCAGCGGAAAGTTGAGGGTGAACAAATCCTGCCCGAATACGCGGGTGCTGAGGCAAAGACCGCCCACATAGTACCCTTTTAAGTCGCCGTTGCTCAGGCTGCTTACACCGGCATCCATGTATGCACTCAGGGGCAGGGGTCCGGGTATTGAAGTTTCAGAATTCAATCCCAAAACAAAACTGTTGGACAGAACCGGCATGGCGGTGGTGCGCAGGCCGCCCACATCAGGCAGTTGCATGTTGAAGCTGTTGCGCAGGGGTTCACTGCGGCGGGTCATGGTCTGCCGGAACATATAATCGCGGCTGCCGGAGTTTCCGAACAGGTTGAGCAGATGAACCGCTGAGGTATTCAGTGCATTTTCCTCATACAGCATGGCACCCCCAAACAGCGAAAACACAAAACCTTTATCCTTTTTGTGGTAGGGGATTTTGCGCAGGTAATAGGCACTGGTTTTCAGGTAGGCATCGTTGCCGCGGTCGCTGCGGCCGTATTCGAGGTTCACAAATCCAAATACGGGCTTCAGGCTGACCAGGTTCTGGAAGCGGTAGCTCGCCATCAGGTAGCGGGCGCGGACATAAGCGGGGAACACATAATCGGAAACACCGATGCTGTCCACAACGGCATATCGGGTGCGTTCGCTGAAGATACGGGTTCCTTCAAACACGAGGCTGCGCCTTTGTTGTCTGTGTTGCGCGGCACCGTTCAGGCCAATTTCGAGGTAGGGATTCAGGCGGCGGTAGGTGTTCAGGGCTTCCGAAGCCATACCGGGCGCGTAGCTGAATCGGGAAGCCTTCAGGCCAAGCTCTGCAAAACGCAGGTATTGACTGTTGAGGGGCATGCGTTTTTTCAGCCAGGCGTAACCGGTGAGTTTTTTGCTCTTCAGGCCGTAGAGTGGCGCAATTAGAAACGCGTTCCGCTTCAAAGGGAAGCCGCTGTTGTAGAGGGCGATGCCGGGCATATAGCCATCGTAGTGGTTCCAGGCCAGGGGCACCGGGGCGATGAACATTTTCGGGCGCAGCGGGTCATAGGAACTATAAACGACACGTAAACCCGGAAGTTCTACTTTGCGCAGCACACCTTTGGTGCGGGATAAATCGTTGTAGCGCCGCAGTTCCGTGGTGTTTCCATAGGGGTCTATACGCACCTGGTCGCCTTTGCCGGGGATGGTGAAGCTTTGTTTTCCGCGGAAACCATCTTTCCAGACTGCCTTAACCACCGCGCCGTTATTCATCGTGGCTATCTGAAAAGGTGAGGTATAAGGTTTTCGATTGCGCACCGTAACCGTAGTTCCTGTATCGCCTTGTTTGCGTCTCACATGGCAGATGGCGTAGTCGTTGGAACTGCGTTCATTCATCAGCGACACAAACCACCACTCCAGATTCTTGCCGCTCACTTGTTCAAATACGCTGCGCATGTTTCCCGGCAGCGGGTGTTTCCAGGCCCATTCTTTGAAATAAGTCTTCATGCAGGAATCGAACATTTTCCGGCCCAGGTATTCTTCCAGATGTCTGAGCAGGGCCTGACTATGTCCGTAAATGATAGACGCGTAAGACATGGTTCCGTATGCTTCTGCGGGAAGCCCGGGAGGAAGGTATTCTCCGGTGTTCAGCATGCTGAGGATCAGGGGCTGGTTGGTTCCTGAAGTAAGGTCAAAAAGATTGGCTGTATTGCTCTTTTTGGAAGGATGGTAATAGCGCACGCAGAGGTGCTCGTAGTAGCTGTTGATGCCTTCGTCCATCCAGGGATATTGACGTTCCTGAGAACCCAGCATGCCCTGAAACCAGTTGTGGCCCACTTCGTGCACAATCACTTCACGCGTTAGCGACTGCACATTGGTGATCATGGGATATTCCATACCGCCGCCGCTTTTCAGGGCGGTTTCTACCACGGTACACAGTTGGTAAGGATAATCTCCAACCCGGCGGGAGTAATAGGTCAACGCTTCCTTCAGTTCGTCCAGGTTTTTTGAGTCGGGCCTTCTGTTCGCAGCCAGCACCCAGGTTTCTACTTTCTTACCGGAAAGCAGGGTGCATGTACCGCGACGTGCCTTAAAGCGCTTATCGCAGAACCAGGCAAAGTCATGGATGCTGTCCTGCACGAAGTGCCAGGTATTGTAGCCGGCACTGTCGGGCCAGTCATTGTCATCAGCCAGTGCCAGCATTTTGCGTCTGAGCAGCGTATCCTGAAGCACGCCGGTAGCTGCCACGATATAGGAAGCGGGCAAAGTGATACGCACCTCGTAGCGACCGTATTCATAATAAAACTCACCCTGGTCCAGGTAGGGGAAGGTATTCCAGCCATTTACATCAAACACGGCGGGCTTGGGAAACCATTGGGTAATCTGGTAGCTGTTTCCATCGTGTCCAAAGCGGGAGAACTGCCCCGGGATTTTCAGCGTGAAGTTCACCAGAATATCGAGTTTTTGGCCTGGGGCAAGAGCTTGAGGGAGTATTACCTTTACGATATCTCGGTATTCGGGGTGGTATTCCCAGGTCAGATTTTTCCCGTCGGCTGAGAACGACAACGCTTTATATCCGCCGCGCTCTTCTTCAGAAGCGAGAAAGAATTTATTGCTTGAATTGAGCACCTGCTGGCGACCCAGGGCACTGCGGCTGTTTTCATAGGCGTTGCCATACACATGGAACCAAATTTCCTGCAAAGCCTGAGGCGCGTTGTTGGTGTAAGAAACCGTTTCTTCGCCCCGAAGCAGGTGCAGGGAATCGTCCAGGGAAACAGAAATATTGTGGTCCACACGCTGTTGCCAGGAGGATTGCACTTTGGAAGAAGCGGGCTGTGTATAACCTGAAACTGGGATAAAGCCAACAATGGCGCAAAAAAGGAGGCGTTTCATCAGCCTGCAAAATAAAATGTGAATAAGTGTTAACCTACAGAACACAAAAGATTTATCCCTGACGTTTAAGTTTGAAATGACATGGAAAATCTGCCACCAGATTTCGGTTACGGATACGGTGAGGAAGATGCAGGTATGCAGGAATTCCAGAAGTTGAAGCATGACTTCGAAGCCGGTGTGCGTGTACACTATGCTCAGGAGGAACTGGAAGAACTGGCCGACTGGTACATTTCCTTGTTGGGTTTTGATGAAGACGCGCGCGAGCAGCTTTCGCGGGTATGTTCCATGGGAAGGGATTATTATCCCTATTGCGGCTACTTTCATCTGGCCACCGCCCGGCTTCATTTTGCCGCACAGGCATTAGACCGCGCCCACGCCTGTCTGGAGAAGGCCCGCATTCTGGACCCTTCCGAGGCGGAATTATATTTACTCGAAGGCTTGTTGTTCACCCTGCGTAAAGACAGAAAGCGTGCGAAGCTGGCCTTTAGCGAGGCGCTGGAGCATGCGGAAAATAAGCAGGAAATGCTGGGGCGCATCAGCGAGGAATTGCTGCGCAATGGCGACCGAGATCTGGCAGTTCCTTTTTTGGAAGAATTATTGTCCACCAACATCCTGCCTGCGGTAGTTCTGGAAGAACTGCTCACCTATTACCTGGATATTGAATTGAACGAAAAGGCGCTGTCTGTAGCCCAAAAGCATGTGGACCAAGAGCCTTACAACGGAGATTACTGGGTGCAGTTGGGCAACGTTTATCGGCAAATCGGACTGGATGAAAAGGCGGTCTGGGCTTTTGATTATGCCATTTTGATCAACGAAGGCGACTACAGCGCCTGGTGCCGCAAGTTCGAAACACAATACGACGCAGAAG
>JAGWYC010000203.1 GCA_018969565.1 Bacteroidota bacterium
ATAAATCCACCTTTCGTCCAAGTAGCTTTTCAAGTTGCATTTTC
This sequence comes from Bacteroidota bacterium, assembly GCA_018969565.1. Classification (GTDB taxonomy): domain Bacteria; phylum Bacteroidota; class Bacteroidia; order NS11-12g; family UBA955; genus REEB481. Next base: position 45 of record JAGWYC010000203.1, read on the forward strand.
AGGTCGAAGTAATGGTCAGAATAATCCAAAGGGTCATCTGCATCAATATCCACAAGCAGGTCTATGTCGCTTTGGGGTTTTAATTCGTTTCTGGTCACAGAGCCAAAAGCAAACAGACTTTTTACCCTGTGTTTGACACATAATTCTGTAATGGCCCGGATATGTTGTTTTATGGGATTCATAGTACCATCATTTTAAAGTATAACTTATTCCTCGGCCATTGCCCTGTTTCTCCATGATTACTGATGTAACCAAAATGCTAAGATACGCTTTGATACGATTTAATCCGCAAACGATACGAAACCGGACTGATCGAATTGCACCTGCCCTGTCACGGAATTCCTCAAACGATTCTTAGTATTTCGCTCTTACCGCATTTAGCGAAAGGTCATTTCACCCCACAATACACACCTACCCTGTAACTTGCGGCATGGCTTTTCGCATATCCCTACTGCCCGTGCTGCTTTTTTGCTTCAACGCCGCTTCTTACGCCCAGGAGCGCAGCTATCCCGAAGTGATGCGTCACCTGTATGGCTATTACAAGGCGGAAGAAGTACCGTTTATCAACGTGGCGCACAAGCCCGGCGGCTGGGTAATTCAGGAACGGGATTATTCCGGTGCCGACTTGGTGGTAACACGCGAGCACCTGCTCTGTAACAGGGGAAGCCTGAAATGGAATAAAATATCACTGAACCGGCGGAAACTGCCCATCACGAGCGAAGATTCGCTGCGGGCCTTGGGCTACAACCTGAACCAGCACTACCGTTACGAGCGCTGCGCCGTGTATGGCTATCCTCAGTGGTCCTGGGATATGATCCAGCGCTACGGAAACGAACTTCTTCTGAGTCCTCGAGATCTGGAAGGCCTCAGCCGGGCTTACTCGGAGTACGCCGTAGGCTTCATCAGCCCGGATCAATGGGGTGAAGCGGCCAACAGCACCTGGCCGGGCCGACAAGGCTGGAAGGTCAAGGCGAGTACATTGCAGGTGGATTCCTTCGAATTCTATTGCCAGAAGGGCCTCTCGGCCATGCAGAAGCTGCGTCAGGCGGATCCGAACTATGAGGTGCTGGTAGGTAATATCCGTCAGAAAATGGCCAATGAGTACATGTTCATGTTCCAGGTGCTTGTGCAGGCCGGGCATCCGGAGCGGGCGCGGAAATGGGCCTGCAAGGCAGACTACGACCCTGCCATACTCGACTGGGCTTCCCTGATGCTCAAAGCTCTTCCTCCGGGCGCCATCCTGATTTCCGGCGGCGACAACGACACCTACCCAATCTGGTACCTGCAACAATGCCGGAACATACGCCGCGATGTGGCCCTGATCAATGTTTCCCTGCTGGCGCTGAAGCAATACCGCGACATGATCACCGAGGGCGACAGCAGCCTGGGCCGGGTGCGCATGAATGCACACACGCTGCACAAGGATCAGGAAGAAGCGCATTTTGTTCGCATCGAAGGCAATCAGCTCACGCACGCCGAACAGCTTCTCGAGCTCTATTATGGAAGCGAGAGCCCGGGCACGGAGTTCAGCCGCTTCCTGATAGACAGCCTCGATAATACTTTCAACCGGGGCCTGTTTGATAATGGAAACTCCTCGTTCCTTACCGCCGATAACATCCACCTGATGGACCTGATGCTGTCCAACCGCCGCAAAGTGCTGTTTACTGCATTTAACGAGGATGAACTGGCGCAACATTGGGAATCTGTGGTGGTGGACGGCCCGCACCTGAGGACCAGCCTCTCCGACGATGATGCCAAGGACAGCCTTAGTGTGTTGCGCTGGCTCGACGAAACATTCACCTGCATCCGCACAGATAGTCTGGCCGATGAACGCCGGCTGGCAAACACCCGCTATTATACCGATTTCGCTATACGACTCTACGCGCTGGCACTCGACTATGCAAAGAACCACGGCAATTCAGCCGCCATAGACCGCATCAGCGCTAAAATCCCTTGCCTGTTCCACCTGAACAAAACACGCGCCAACACATCCACGCCCATGCTCATTGGTGCCCTGTACCGCTGCGGCAAAACAGAACTTGCCGACCGCATGCTGCGCGAAGCCCTGGACGACCTCGAAAAACAGCACCTGCACCGCGCCGAAATGCGCAAGAAGGAAAACATTAAACCCGAAGACGATGCCCTGCGCCGCTATGGTTTCACGCAGAACTATCTGGATTATCTGGATTATGAACTGGAGTTATCCGGACAAAAAGCAAGAATAGGCGAGATTGTGGTTAAGACACGACGAACCTTACAGTAATCCGAAACAATGTATTTCATTCGGGACGAGATTGAAAACATGGTTTTTTTGAAATACAGAATCGCAAACCATCACCTCTGTAAAACAGACATACGCAGCTATTTCAGCGTTTGAACCTGCTTTGGTTTCCTGAAGTTCATGTTGGTAATCCACGATACCTGAACAAGATTCAGGAATCGAAGATCCTGTTTTTTATTCCTTACGGCCACCTGCATTAAAGCACCGGATTCCAGCCTGCCAAGTTTACCCAGATCATAACCCAGGGCAGCGTAAGTCCAATTCTCACTGTACAGGGCATTTCTGGCACCTGTAACACTGAAATAACACTCGTTGTACGTATTGAAATAAAATTCGTTTTTCTCTATGGTTCGGCCCTGCAAGGGACGATTAAACCCCAGTTGGTATCTGAGCCGGGTTGAATACGGATAATTCTCGGTTACCCTGTTTTCAATAAATCGTTCTTCCACCCGAACACGTTGAGTAATTTTACCTGTGGGAAGCGGGATGGAAAAGACCACCTGTTGCCAGAGCCGGTGTTCATTCACGAAATTCCCATTGAATGGGTTGTTGCGCTGATAGGTGTAGCTGCCTGCGAAGTTCCACCTGGGCGAATGAACATATATAATGCCGGGTTGAACATAAAATTGTAAATCGGTGGCCGGGTATTCCACATTCTTGATTTTCTCATCAAACGCATCTATCGTAGTGGACATAAAAATATTGTAGTTCACCTTTTTACTGATTCTTCCGGTTTGATTCAATGCCGGTAAAAAGCCATAAAATGCCAAATTCTGGCTGAATGCATCTATACAGAGCACCACGAACCCAGCGATGAGCGTTATTTTTCTCATCAGAACTGTGTTGGCAACGGATTGATGATTAACTCATCCCTGTTCAACAATACTCCTTCTTTATTGTATAACAACTCGAAATACCTGCCCGGCTTGGCTTTAATGCTGATTTCGTAAAATGAATCCGGACCCCGCAGCACTTCCTGACATTCCAGCACCTTATAAACAGGAGATAAACTGTCTATGTTGTTTTTGATGGACTGCTGCGGCCCAAGGGGTATCTTACTGAATTCAATGGCTCTTTCGGTCTCAACCAGGCTGTCTCCAAGAAATTTCACGGAACACTCAATCCTGTTAAGGATGAATTCACATTCAATGAATGTATTTCTTTCATCTTTATCCCTGTAATATTCCACATGTTTTGCATTCGGGTATTTATTGCTCATGAAGTTCTTAATGAATACAGGAACTTTCCTTTTTCCCATACTTTTTTCCTGCCCGTAGAGCGCAGTGGTGGCGAACAGCACCTGAATTAGAATTATCGTTGTTTTTTTCATTTTGTTATTAATTATTCGTTAAGGGAATCATCCATATTCAGTTTAACGATGTCCCACGTTTCTTCTCAAAATATGCATGGTCAATTTGAATTTTGTGCATCTGATATGTGCTTATTAATCCCGGGTACAATAAATGGTATGTATAACATCATGCATCAAGGTCCAGCACAATGCGCAGGTTGTCCTGTACAACTTTGGCAATTAGTTTAGGCAGACGGTCTATTTTTCTTAAGAGCTTTCTGTTGTCAATCGCCCGGAGCTGGTCGATGACCACGTCGCATGATTCCATAACCTGTGCTGTTCCTTTGGGTATGTGTAC
>JAGWYC010000003.1 GCA_018969565.1 Bacteroidota bacterium
GCTATGCCTCCGATGGATGTACCGCCTGCGGTAATGCGCATTCGTTCGGCAATTCCTGTTGCGCCACCTGTAGTAAAGGCTATGGAATCGGCTGCGTTCAATACCAGTGAACCGCTGTTTCCATTGCTGAGGATGCCCAAGTCTTTACCCGGCCAGCCAAGCACCGATCCTGAAGCGGAAGAACCATATCGAAACATGTCGAAATAGCCGCCGGTGCTCCCCAGTCGCACCCCGGAATAAGCAGTTGCCGCACCGGAACGTGCCCTGATTTCAGCATTTCCTGTAGATTGATATACATCCAATACTGAGGCCGGGGCTGTAGTCCCAATGCCCACATTACCGCTGTTGTTGTTGCTGATGTTGTTTCCATTGGCTGTCCATACGCTGTTGATGGCACCGCTGCTGATGGTAATTCCGTTGCCGCCGGTCAAAACGGTATTATTATCGGTGGAAGGAACCCAGTTGGTGCCGTTCCATTTCAACACCTGTCCATTGGCGGCGCCTTCCTGTGTGAGTTGTGAGGGTGCCAGACTGCTGATTCCCACGGAAGCAGGAACCCAGTTGCTGCCGTTCCATTTTAAGTATTGTCCGTTGGCTGCGCCGTCCTGTGTGAGTTGTGAAGGGGCGATGCTGCTTGGTCCATCATTGGAAGGAACCCAGTTGGTGCCATTCCAGCGAATAATTTGTCCGTTGGTGGCGGTTCCCTGCTCCAGTTGGGTGAGCGCCACGGTGCCTGAAGTGCCGCCCGCGCTGCCCGGTGCCCAGGCGCTGCCATTCCACTTCAACACCTGGCCATTGGAGGCTCCGCCCGCCTGTATCTGCCCTGGCGTAATGCTGGCTGAGGGCGACAAAGCTCCTGCTGTTCCCGCATAATTGCTGTAGGGCACAGACATTAGTTGGGCGTTGCTGATTTCTGAATACGCAGAACCGCCCGCGGGATCGGCTTCTACTTGAAGAAATTTCACCCCGGTACTCCATTGTATCCCCGTAGGATATGCCCCTTGTGTCAGGCTGCCTGCGCCAACAATACAGGCAATCATCCCCTGCCCGTTGGTTGTTTTATTATGCGTTTCCTGAAAAACAATCGTTCCGGCAACACCGCCATCGCGAATGGTGAAACGCAGGCTGACATTCTGATTGGCCAGTGCCGCGCCTGTGTTATTGCGCAGTGCTGCCTGATAATTAAACCCGTTTGGCGCCTGTGCCCAAAGGTTTAAACCGGAAGCGAACAAGGCAATGAAGGTAGCAAGTCTTGTTTTCATGTTGTGAATTAAATTCAATTTTAAGGAAAAGACCATTGCCTGTGTCTGACTTACATCATATATGCTATTTCTTTGAATATCATGTATGTAGGTAAAGCAAGTTGCATCCTTGGGCACCTGGGGGTTTTGTTTTTCTTTGGAAGTCTGACCCTGCGTGCCCAGAATTTACCTGTTCCATCTTCCGGAAGTATCGTGCGCCTGGACAGTCGCTCTTATGCTGACCTGCCTCCCAGAATCGTGGATGTTTGGCTTCCGCCGCAATACCAACAAAATCCGGAGCAGCGCTTTCCCGTTCTTTACATGAACGATGGGCAAAATCTTTTCGACGGCCGACTTTCGTTTGGAGGAAAAGAATGGGGTGTGGATGAAACGTTTAAGGACTCGATGCTGCCGCCCTGCATCGTGGTTGGCATCTGGAACAGCCCGCAGCGCCGCAGGGAATACGGCCCCCAGGCTTGCTACGCCGCCCTTCCAAAGTTTCTCCGCGACAGCATCTGCGCCGAGTTTGGCGGTTTTCCTGTATCTGATACCTATCTGGCCTTTATTGTAAACAGCCTGAAACCCGAGATTGACCGGCTTTTCCGAACCCTGCCCGACCGGAAACACACCATGGTGGCGGGCTCAAGTTTTGGCGGACTTATCTCCATGTACGCCCTTTGTGAATATCCTGATGTTTTTGGTGCGGCTGCCTGCATCTCCACCCACTGGCCCGGGTCCATACGTTATGATTATCCCGAAATTCCGGAGGCCTTCCTGAACTACCTGGAACGTAAAACCCGTCTTCTGCGTAAAAAGAACAGCAGAATTTACTTTGATTGCGGCAACCGAACCCTGGACAGTTTATATCCGTCATGGCAGAAAAAAGCAGATCGAATCCTTCAACGGAAACTGGCAGCAGGTCAATGGCAGAGCCTGTTCTTTCCCGAAGCGGAACACAATGAGCAATTCTGGCGCAAAAGATTAGCGCAGCCACTGCGGTTCTTGTTGCAGGACTAATACCGGAATACCGGCCCTATTCCGCGTTAACTGAGATTCTCTTATTATTGCCTTATGAAGAAAATGCTCCCCTTAGTGGTTTTATGGCTGCTTCCTTACACAGCTTTTTGTCAGGATGATATCGTACCCCTGGCTGTTCCGCCCGTGCCTGCAACACCGCAAACTGCGGCACCCAAGTTGAGCATCGAGGCCCGCGCTAAATTGAATGTGGAATGGATGTATAACAATATTCAAGGGCTGGCAAACGAGCGTATTCAATGTCTGCTTCAATTGAACAGGGCCTTTTTAGACTCTTTTGTTCTTGCGGAAGAAATGGATGCCAACAAACGCCTGAAGGCGCAGGAACGCGCGGTAGCACAGCGTGAAGGAGCTTTGAACGAATGTTTGGGTAAAAGTGCTTATGAAGTATTAAAAGAACTTCGCGAGAAGAACAATTACAAACCCGGAAGTCCGGCACAGGCAGCGGTAGCAAATGGTCACGCAGTACAAACGAATCCGGCACCGACGACTAAAAAAGGCAAGAATACCCCGGCTGCAACGCCCTCAGCCGCGCCATCCACTGCAACGGTGCCTCCGATGGCACTGAGTGACCAACTCGAAGGGGAACAACAACCCTGAGGGATTTCCTGCGAATGAACAGGGATCATTCCCTGACCGAGCAATACTTATGACGCGCGATTCCCGCTTCGGAAGGCCTGTTCATAGCAACTGACCCATTCCTCAGGAGTCATTTTGCTGCATAATAAACCAATAAGCTCCAAGGGCATTTGATTGTATTTCTTTAAGCGTATGCAGCTTTTGCCCATATCCGGCTTGCGTTTAAATTGGGCCTGATAGGCTTCAGTAAACCAGTCGAGCAGGTCTTTCCGTGCATAAACACCCATGTGATAAAGGGCCAGATGGCTTTTCTGCGCGGCAATGGTGATGAAAGGTAAAGGCTGCTTTGGGTCGCAGTGATAACCCAGCGGATAGGTTTCCAGCGGCACCGAGAAATTGATGCCGTAAGGCCCTTCGTGTTCGATAAATCCGGGAGGCAAATGATCCTTCACCGTTTGATACAGGGAAAGAAAAGCCTCCTGGCGCTCTAGGTCAACTTGTTCGAAATAAGCGTATTCCATACCCTGCGAAAGTTAGTTGCGTTCCTTTAATGTATCGTTATGCTCTTGAAAAGTAGCTTACATACCTTCAGGTTCCCCGGTACACTCTTCTTGATCAATTATAAATAATCCATTCCCCATCCTCTACCCAAACACCTGATACTGCCTGCTTTTTCCAGGATGAAGGTAGTCCCTTCCGTGGGTTCCCCATCGGTATGGACTTTCAGTGTTTGTGTGCTGTGCAGTTCCAGTTTCTCCGTTTGGAAGTAGCGGGTAACGCGCAGTTTTACATGCGCACCACTGCGCACCAGCAGTACATATAATAAGCGCTGAATGATGTTGATTTTGCCAATGAGCAATACATCCATTTCGCCGTCATCCAGCTTGGCCTGCGGCCAAAGTTTGTAGCCGCCGCCGGCAAAGAGGCCATTTCCCACCGAAGCCATGAATAAGGGACCGTTCCATACTTCTTCCCCATTTGCCAGAACCCGGGCTGTGAACGCTTTTGCCGTAAAAATATGCCTGGCCACGGTGAGGCTATATCGAAGCGGTGAAGGAAAGAGACGGGCCAGCGAAGCCGCCCTGTGAGCAACCATACCGTCAAAGCCCATTCCGCAGGCTTCCAGGAAGCGGTGCTTGTTCACCTTCCAGACATCCATACTTCTGGTTTTGCCAAGGTTCAATGCGTCCTGTAGTTGCCGGGCCGGATTCAACGTGCGGTGCAGCATGCGCACGAGGTCATTTCCGGAGCCGGCTGAAATGGGCAGCAATACTATATCATCGCGCAAAGGCAGTTGATTGATCAGGTAATTAAAGGTTCCATCTCCGCCAATAGCTATGATGGTGCAGGGACCTTCCTCAGCAAAACGGGCCGCATCTGCAGCCCGTTCCGTTGAGGTATAAGTAAGGTGTTCTTTTTCGAGCATCTGGCACACCAAACGATGTACCTTTACGGATCTGCCGCCGCCTGCCTTGGGATTCCAATAAACCAGCAGCCTGTCCAGCATATCCGGGATTATTTGGCGAAGCCTACGGAGCGTTTTTCCCGAATCACCGTAATCTTAATCTGTCCGGGGAACTTCATCTCCTTGGTAATGCGCTGCGAGAGGTCGAACGCGATGGTGTCGGCCTGCTCGTCTGTTACCTTATCGGCATTCAGGATAACACGCAGCTCGCGACCGGCCTGGATGGCGAAGGAGCTTTCCACACCGGGATAACCGAGGGCCATGGTTTCCATGTCGCTGATGCGCTTCATATAAGATTCATCGGCGCGGCGGGCACCGGGGCGGGATCCGCTGATGGCGTCGCAGGCCTGCACGATGGGCGCGATGAGGGTCTTCATCTCAATTTCATCGTGGTGCGCGCCTACAGCGTTGCAGATATCGGCATGTTCGCCGTATTTCTCACACAGTTTCATGCTGAGCAGGGCATGCGGTGTTTCTTCATCGAAATCAGGCACTTTGCCGATGTCATGCAGCAGTCCGGCGCGCTTGGCCATCTTGGGATTCAGGCCCATTTCGGCGGCCATGGTGGCGCAAAGACGGGCCACCTCGCGGCTGTGTTTCAGCAGGTTTTGTCCGTAAGAAGCGCGGAAACGCATGCGGCCCACGTAGCGAATCAATTCCGGATGCAGGCCGGTGATGCCTAGGTCAATCACGGTGCGCTCGCCCCAGGCCAGCACTTCTTCTTCAATTTCACGACGGGTTTTCTCTACCACTTCTTCAATACGGGCAGGGTGTACACGACCATCGGCGATGAGGCGTTGCAGCGCCAGACGGGCCACCTCACGACGCACACTGTCAAAACAGCTCAGCATCACCATTTCCGGGGTATCATCAATGACAATTTCAACGCCGGTAGCTGCTTCAAAGGCTTTAATGTTCCTGCCTTCGCGACCGATGATACGTCCCTTGATTTCATCATTCTCAATGGGTACCGCTGTGACGGTATTGTCAATAGCCTCTTCTGCGGCCGTGCGCTGAATGGTTTGCAGCACAATGCGTTTGGCGTCGCGGGTAGCGCTCACCTTAGCCTCATCGAGGATATTCTTAGCCAGTTGCAGGGCTTCTGTTTGGGAGTTGGCTCGGATGGTTTCCAGCATTTGCTCCTTGGCTTCTTCCTGGGTCAGGCCGGCAATCTTCTCCAGCGCTTTGATTTGTTGTTCCCGCTGGGTTTCCAGTTCCTGACGTTTCAGGGCCAGGGCATCGGTTTGCTGGTTGAGCTTCTGCTTCAGTTTTTCCGCTTCTTCTTCTTTGGATTTGGCATTCTGGATACGCTGATCCAGGCTTTGCTCCTTCTGCTTCATCCTGTTTTCTGCGGAAGCGATTTCCTGATTGCGGCGGTTCACTTCTTTTTCGTGCTCGGCCTTCAGTTGCAGGAATTTCTCTTTTGCTTCGAGGATGCGGTCTTTTTTAATGTTTTCAGCCTGTTGAGTGGCTTCGCGGATGATTTGTTGGGCTTGATTTTCGCTTTTTTTCGTTTGCAACAGGTTGGAGATTATGAACCCCAACCCACCTCCGGCGATAAGCCCGATGGCGGCAAATAAGATGATTTGTACAGTCATTTTCGTTACTCCTAATTGGTTAATAAAGGATGTAACGACAAGTTAAGCCAAGTTATGGTTCAGGCGATGTTCAGCAGCTTTTCCATGTTACTGACTACCCGTTCCAGGGCCTCATTGCTCTGGTTCTTGCGGATGCTCAGGCGGGCCTGGTCGGTGGCCACATCTAGGGTGACCAGAGCGAGGGCGTCCTGGTCATCTTTAACGGAATATTGGTTTTTTATCTCTTGCAGTTTGCGCTGCATGAGCATTGCTGCGTGGCGGACATACTCCTCCTCTCTCCTGGGAATTTTCAGCACGTAGGGCCTTTCTGCCAGTAGGATGCGGATGGGTATGTATTCATCGGGTTCCATATCTTATGCGTTCAGCATGTCGATACATCGGTCTATCTCCCGTACCAGCTCGTTGATCTTCAATTTTATATCTTTCCGGTCAACGCCTTCCGGTTGTAAAACCTTTGCAAGTTTAAGCAATTTAATTGACTCTTCCTGCCGGTTTCGTTCTTCCTGCTGTTGTTCTGCCTGTGCTTCAAGTTCCCAGATTCTCTGCCTCGCCTGCTCCAGCTCACGCTGCAAACGACCGCGCTCAGCGAGCAATCCTTCGATTTGCCGGCCAATGCGTTCCAGTCGTTCCTGAAGCTGTTCCATCAACGTCTGATTTGTGCCTGCAATTCCTGCTCGAATACCTTCATGTAACGCTGCATCACTTCATCGCATTCGGTATCGGTGAGGGTGCGCTCATCCAGGCCAAACTGAAAGGAAATAGCATAAGATTTTTGACCGGGTTCCAGCGGTTTGCCTTCATACACATCAAAAAGGCGATATTCCCTCATGATGGGTGAAGCATGATTTCGTATCAGGGTTTCCACGCGGTCAAAAGCGCAGCCGGGTGGCAACACCAAACTCAGGTCGCGACGCATCAGCGGGAAACGCGAGGGCTCTACGAGGCGGAATGTGGTTTCCTTCATCTTCGCCATAAGTTCTTCCCAAGGGAAGATGGCGATATGCACAGGAATATTGATACCAAAACGATCGAGCAATTTGCGATCTACAGATTGAACCGGAATTTCCATATCGGTCTGCCCCAGCTTCCGCAGCAGTCCCTGAGCTACCGTTTTCAGATCATAGGGACCGGATGGCATCTGCTTCAACTCCCAGGTTTCAGGCCAGCGGTCTCCGGCGCTTACCATCATGAGCTGCCATGATTCACTGCTGCCTTCCGGGGTCTTCTCATACACTTTACCCAATTCGAACAGCCTGATGCGACTGCTCTGCCGGTTGCGGTTATAGGCCACGGCCTCCAGGGCCTGATAAACCAGAGACCCCCGCATCACATCCAGGTCGCTGCTCAGCGGATTGCTCAAATGCACCAGCTTCGCTTGCGCTTCCTCCGGGTAATAGGCCGAGGCGCTGAGGCTGTTGCTCATCATTTCGTGAAATCCATGGGCCGTGAGGTATTCCCGCATGCGCTGTTCTGCATCACGACTCAATCGTTGCCCACCTGAAGTCAAGGACATGTGGATCTTGCCCGGCATGGGAATTTCATCATAGCCGTAAACACGAAGCACTTCTTCCACCAGATCAATTTCCAGACTGATATCGTGCCTCCAAGAAGGGATGCTCACTTGCACCGCACCGGCATTTTCTTCGGGCTGCATGCCTAATTGCTTCAGAATTTCCACTACCCTGCTTCGGGGAATTTCTCCACCGGCAATCTTGCGCAGGCAGGCATCGCGCAGTTGCACCTTCCTCGGTTCCGGTTTCTGCTCAAACACCCCCGGCGTTCCTTCAATATGGCCGCCGGCCAACTCTACGATGAGCCCTGCTACACGCAAAAGCGCGTCGCGACAGGCTTCAGGGTCGGTGCCGCGCTCAAAACGAAAGGACGCATCGGTGGACAAGCCATGCGTACGCGCGGTTTTACGCACCAGTCCCGGATGGAAACAGGCGCTCTCCAACACGATGGTATGGGTGTTTTCGGATACGCCGGTATCCTGACCGCCGAATACCCCGGCCAGGGCCAACAGCTTTTGCCCGTCGGCAATCACCAGTTCACCGCCTTTCATCTTGCGCTCCTGTTTGTCGAGGGTGGTCAGCAATTCCCCTTGCTTAGCAAGGCGCACGCTCAGGGTATCGCCGTGGATTTTACTTCTGTCGAAGGCATGAATGGGCTGCCCGGTTTCGTGCAGCACGAAGTTGGTGGCATCCACTATGTTGTTGATGGGGTTGATGCCGATGCTCAGCAGGCGGTTCTTCAGCCACTGCGGAGAAGGTTTCACAGTCACGCCACTGATGGGCAGGACCATGTACACCGAACACAGTTCCGGAGCTTCCACCTGAACGTTCAAAACTGGGTTGCCGGATGGCTCAGGCAAGGTGATGTTTACTTCCGTAACGGGAATATGCGCCTTCAACTCGCGTATGATGCCGCGGTGCGAAGCCGCATCGCCGCGGTTCGGTGTCAGGCCGATGTCGAGCACTACGTCTTCTTCCACCCCGTGGTACAGGGCGAAATCCTGCCCCACCGGAGCATTTTCGGGAAGTACCATGATGCCTTCATGCGAACTGCCCAGGCCAATTTCGTCTTCAGCGCAAATCATGCCGCAACTGCGCTCGCCGCGTATTTTGGTTTCTTTGATTTCAAAAGGATTTCTAAAGAAAGGATGCAGGGTGGCGCCCACGGTGGCTACCACCACCTTCTGTCCGGCAGCTAAATTGGCAGCACCACATACGATGGGCAGTGGTTCTGCTCCGCCAACATCCACCAGCGTGCAACGCAAACGGTCGGCATTCGGATGCGGTTTCACTTCCAAAACCTTGCCGATAAGCAGTCCGCGCAAACCTCCACGCACCGATTCCCAGGTTTCAATGTGTTCCACTTCAAGCCCGGCCCGGGTAAGCAGGGAGTCCAGTTCCGCCGGGGTAGCCTTGAAATCAGCCAGGGTGCGCAGCCAGTTATAGGCAACTTTCATAACTCGCGAAATTAGCCATTCCCGCCGCTAAAAATACATGGCAGGGCGGCGCGCCTGCGTAAATTGCAGCCATGAATATCGCAAGGGCCACAGCCTGGCTAATCAGCGGACTATTTCATCCCTTGTTGCTGGGCTGTTTGCTGCCTTCTTCCTTGCTGTTTCTTGAACAGGCCGTTCAGGGTGTTTCCTATTGGGCCTCAGGCCAGGCGCTGCTCTGGACCGGAATGTTCGTTGTACCTGCATTGTTGTTGCTTATGCTGAAGAAACAAGGACGCGTGCAAAGCCTCATGCTTCATATTCGCGAGGAGCGCAATGTGGTTTATGTGATTTCTTTCCTGTGGTTCTTCATTTTTACAGCCATGATGCAATTGCTCAGCGCCTTCGGAGCGCAAAGCGGTGTTTATGGCTTGCTGTGGCTCAATACCCTCAGCGCCTTGATTTTATGGCAGGTGAACGCCCGATTTCATAAAGTCAGCGCGCATGCTACGGCAGGCAGTGCACTGATGGTTTATCTGGCGTTTATTTTTCCCTGGAAGGAATGGATCATCGCGATGATCCTGATCTTCTTGCTGGTTGTTGCTGCAAGGGCGGTGCTGAAGGCGCACAGTATGGCTGAGCTGATTTCCGGTACTGTATGCGGTGCCCTGGCTGCGGCCTTGGTGTTGTGGCTGCGCTGAAGGCGATGCCATGCCCAGCCTTTATATTCGCCCCGTTAAGCATAAAACCATGGAATTTACCTGCATCCGCTACGAAGTTGAAGGGGGCATAGCCCGCATCACCCTGAACCGTGAAGAAGTGTTTAATGCGTTCAACGACGCGCAGAGCTACGAGTTGCAGGATGCCCTGAAACAGGCCACCCGCGATGAACAGGTGCGCGTAGTGGTACTTACCGGAGCGGGTAAGGCCTTCTGCAGCGGACAGGACCTGAAGGCCATTGCCAACAGCGGACAGCGTTCACTAAGCGAGTCGCTGTACAAACGCTACAATCCCATCATCCGGGCCATGCGCGAAATGCCAAAGCCCATCATCTGCCGCCTGAATGGCGTGGCAGCCGGAGCAGGTTGCTCCCTGGCCCTGGCCTGCGACCTGATTGTGGCTTCCGAACAGGCTTCGCTGATCGAAGTATTTGTGCATGTGGGGCTGGTACTGGACAGCGGATCCTCCTATTTCCTGCCGCGCGTAGTGGGTACCCAGCGTGCCTTTGAACTGGCTACGATGGGTTCTAAAGTGAGCGCAGCCCAGGCCCTGGAATGGGGTATGGTGAACCGCGTGGTAGCGCCCGAAGCCCTCGACCAGACCGTGAACGAGCTGGCAGCTTACTATGCTTCCGCCCCGACCAAGGCCATCGGACTGATGAAAAAGATGCTGAACCGCAGCTCTTATTCGGACCTGAACCAGATGCTGGAATACGAGGCCCACTGCCAGGAAATTGCAGGCCGCAGTGAAGATTACCGCGAAGGCGTTACGGCCTTCAACGAAAAAAGAAAGCCGGAATTCAAGGGCAGGTGAATGGACGCTTAATTTCATATACATAACTGCGCTCCAAAAAGCTTTTCGCTGAATTACGCAGCGCTTTGATTGTCGAGGGCGTGGATTCATGTATGGAATCACTACGCTTGCCGGAGGTCGTTTGCACCCCGGATGAAGGCGCTTGCCCGTCATATAACGCCTGCCCCCCCCCGCTGATTTCGCACAACGGGCCTGCATAGCGCAACTGGCAGCATGCCATCGAAAATGCAAGGTGTAGAAATCTGTCTCTGTACTGTACTTTTACTCCCTGCTTCCGGAGCAGTTTTTCTGATTTCTTCACCGGGTAGATAAGCCAACAGTTGCGTGGCTTATGTTATCTTTATCATACACCGATTGGTTATGTTTTGCAACTTGACAGCAGGGACAAAGCCCGGCCTTCGCCATGGTGTGTATCATTTATTTTGGACAGATGTGATATTAAATTGATGATGAAAGAAACGAATAACCCACAACATAACGACATCATATTCTACAACACCCCCACCGGTGATGTGAAAATAGAGGTGATTTTTAATGACGAAACCTTTTGGCTCACCCAGAAGCGGATGGCTGAATTGTTTGGTGTGGAAAGTCATACCATTACCTATCACTTAAAAGAGATTTACAAAACGGGTGAATTGGAGGAGTCGGCAACTGCTCGAAAAATTCGAGTAGTTCAAAAAGAAGGAACACGGGATGTAAGCCGGGATTTAGACTTTTACAATCTGGATGCCATAATAGCCGTGGGCTACAGGGTAAACAGCCATCAGGCTACGCAGTTCCGGATTTGGGCTACCAAAACCCTTAGGGAATTCATCATCAAGGGGTTTGTTCTGGACGATGAAAGGCTTAAACAGGGAAAACGCTTTGGCAAGGACTACTTTGACGAACTCCTGGAACGCATCCGGGAGATACGGGCCAGTGAAAGGCGTTTCTACCTAAAAATAACCGACATATACGAGCAGTGCAGTATTGACTATATCAAGGATGCTGTAATAACCCAAAATTTCTTTAAAACGGTTCAAAATAAGTTGCATTGGGCCGTTACCGGCAATACTGCCGCAGAACTGATCGCAGGCCGAGCCGATGCCGCTCAACCCAATATGGGCTTAACAACTTGGAAAAATGCCCCAAATGGGAAAATCCTGAAAACCGATATTGGAACCGCTAATAATTACTTACAGGAAAAGGAAATTAAAGAACTGGAACGAATCGTTACCATGTACCTGGATTTTGCTGAACTGCAAGCCGAAAGACAGATCCCGATGAAAATGGCAGATTGGGTTACCCGTTTGGATGCCTTCCTTCAATTCAACGAATACCAGATTTTAAAAGATGCCGGAAAAGTAAGCCATGAAGTGGCCATGAAACTGGCGGGGACTGAATACGAAAAATTCAGGGTCATTCAGGATCGAAATTTTGTAAGTGATTTTGAGCATGAAATAAAGAAGATAAGTGAAAAACCAAAAAGGAAATAACTCAGCAGTTTCAACCCAATCAGCCCCCTTTCAAACCAGCAGTGTTAACCCGACTTTCGCACGCCATAGCGAGAAGCAGAATGGCCTTGCTATTATGCTGACCTGAGCGAGCAGCAAAAGACGGATTTCAAGGGATGTTGATTTCCTCCGCAAAAAACACCCGGAGGAAAGGCAACGCAGCGCAGGAAGTCCCAATCTTCAGCAAAACCTACTGCCGTCAAAATAAAACTTCTACTTTCCCGCATCCATCGCAAACCACTGCATCATTCCCTAAATTTGTAACAAAGCTCCCTCATTTGAAAACAACATTACTGCTTATTACCGGAGCCCTGCTCCTTCATAGCCAAGGCCTGAGCGCCCAGCAACAGAATCCTGAACCCTGCGGACAGGTGGAATACCAACGTCAGCTTGAGATGCAGCATCCCGGTTTTAAAGACCAAATGGACCGGGTGTACCGCATGGCTGCCGATTATGCCAACGGGGTCAGCCTGCGGAAAACCGTAGTTCCTGATACCGTGTTCACCATTCCGGTGGTATTTCACGTGCTGTACAATGTAGCTGCCGAGAACATCCATGATTCTCTGATTTACAGCCAACTTTTTGCCCTGAACCGGGATTTCAGGAAGCGCAATGCCGATACGAGCTCCATCCGAAACCTGTTTAAGCCTCGCGCCTCGGATACCAAGATTCAGTTCGTGATGGCCACCAAAGATCCCTCCGGAAAACCTACCACCGGGATTAATCGGGTTTCTACCACCAAGGCCACTTTCGGTTCGTTTAACCTTACCGACGACATGAAGTTTGCAAGCCGCGGCGGTACCGATGCCTGGAATACCTCGAAATACCTGAATATCTGGGTTTGTGACCTGAGCGTTCAAAATGTGGATGCCCTGCTGGGTTACGCCTATCCGCCCTACGATGCGCCCAACTGGAACTCCGGTTCCTTCCCGCCCAGTCCGGACCACGAAGGCGTGGTGCTGCATTATAAAATTGTGGGCATCAACAACCCAAGGGCCACCGGCTCACTGGCCAACAGCCGCAACGGCCGCACCGCAGTGCATGAGGTAGGGCATTATCTGGGCCTCCGCCATATCTGGGGCGACCCGCCAAATGGTGTGAGCGGCTGCACAGTTGATGACGGCATTGACGATACTCCATTGTGTGCCTCCCAAAGCAACTTCGACTGCAACAAGTCCCGCAATACCTGCAATACCGGCGCCGGCGATGAACCTGACCAGGTGGAAAACTACATGGACTACAGCTCGCATACTTGCCAGACCATGTTCTCCAAAAAGCAAATGAACATCATGCGTTTTTGTCTGGTGAACTTCCGCAGCAATCTGTATCAGGCAGAAATCACCCGCGATACCGTCATCAGTGGCATCCGCCTGTTCCCCAACCCCAGCGTGGACGGAATCATTACTGTGGAAATCGAACCCTTCATGCTCAGCCAGCATCAGTACAGCCTGACCCTTACCGACATGAACGGCCGCGTGGTGCTGGATGCCACACCATGTAATCAGATGAGCCAGCGCATAGACCTGAGTCGTTTCAGCCGTGGCACCTATTACGCAGAGCTTCGCGACGAGCAAGGAACCATCGTGATTCGCGAGAAATTACTGCGCTTCTGAGCCGTTCTGCCCGGCAGAATTTCTGAGCCATTCCGTAAGGTAGAAATACAGCACGAATCCGATGCCGGCGTAGAAGAAAATCGAAGCCAGCGGTCGGGTTCCATCCTCGAAGAAAAACTCTCCGGCCATCCAGATAGAATTTCCCAGTATCCAACTGGTTACAGCCAGATTGTGAAACAACTCGCTGCGCAGATGGCGGCTTTTCCAGCTCAGGTAGAAAGCCAGAAAGACCGTGGGCAGCACCATCACCATGCCCAGAGGCTTGTACAGCATCAGCCAACAGAAATCCTTAAACAGCCAAAAAACAATATGCAGGTTTTCTTTGGCCCGGAGTTGCAGTGGTGTTATGCTCATGGCTTCAAAAGAAGAACAGATAAACGACAAACGAAAGCGCAAATCCGGTGTTTATCATAAGGCTGCTTGATGGCTATCTTTGTATGATGCGCGCCTGCTTCTTCACGCTGACCCTGCTTTTCACGGGATACGAATCCCTCCACGGTCAATTGCTCACCGGCGAGGAACTGATTAAATCCGAACAGCGCGGGTTCACACAATCGCGCACTCTGCGTAGCAACAGCAGCAACGATTACGGGTATACCGTACACCACCAGACGCTGAACCTACAGGTAAACCCGAATGTTTCCGACAAGCTGAACGGCGCGGTGCAGATGCGTTTCCGGGCACAACGCAATATGGATACCTTGCGGCTTGACCTTAGGGATGAATTGAAGGTGTTGAAGGTTACCCGCGGAACGGATACCCTGCGCTGGGAACACCGCAACCATCAGCTTTTTATTATTCTGAAGAACAGAGTTGTCACAGGCGCTGAAGATTCGTTCAGCGTGCATTATTCCGGAAATCCTTCACGGGGCAGCGGTTTCGGATATTATGTGCGCGACAATCATCAGACCGGGAACATCATCCACACCCTGTCGCAGCCCTACGGAGCCCCTTATTGGTGGCCCTGCAAGAGCACCCTGGATGATAAACTGGATTCAGTAGATATCCTGGTGAGCACCGCCAAAGGACTCAGGGTGGCCTCCAACGGCTTGCTGACGGAAGAACGCGACCTGAACGACAGCACGGTGCTGTTTCACTGGAAACACCGCTACCCGATTGCCCCTTATCTGGTTGCCATTGCGGTGAGCAACTACGTACCGTTCACCGACCACGCCCATTTCCACAACCGCAAGGATTCCCTTCCGGTGCTGAATTATGTATTCCCGCAGAGTTTCTCTTCAGCGCGTGTTGAAGCGCTTCAAACCCTGCCCATGCTGCGCCTGTACGACAGCCTGTTCGGGGAATATCCCTTCATGAAGGAAAAATACGGCCATGCCCAGTTCACTTGGGGTGGCGGCATGGAACACCAGACTATGAGCTTCATGGTGAACTTCTCCTGGGACCTGATTGCCCACGAACTGGCACACATGTGGTTCGGCGATGGGGTTACCTGCGGAAGCTGGGAAGACTTATGGCTCAACGAAGGTTGGGCTACCTATGCCAATGCGCTCTGCTATGAATTTCTGAAAGGCAAACCGGCCTTCCGCGCCCGCCTTGAAGACATGCAGAAATATGTGATGAGTCAGCCCGGCGGCTCGGTATTTCCTACCGATACCCAGAATATAGGCAGGCTTTTCGACGGTCGCCTCACCTACAACAAAGGCGCGCTGGTTTACCACATGCTGCGCTGGCAACTTGGCGACAGCCTGTTCTTCGCCGGAGTGCGCAATTACCTCGCCTCACCCGCACACAAATACGGCTTTGCCCGGACTCGTGATTTTCAGCATTTCATGGAAGATGCTTCCGGACAAAACCTCAGTCCCTTTTTCAAGGATTGGTATATCGGTGAAGGTTATCCCACCTTCAACATTGACTGGCTGATGACCGGAACCAAACTCAAAGTGCATGTGAAGCAGACAACCAGCCACCCGACTGTGCAATACTTCGACCTGAAGATACCGGTGCTGTTTAAAGGAATACCCGCCGATACCCTGCTGGTGATGAGTCCGCGCGACGGTGATGAAAGCTTCGAGTTTGAATTAAACACCCAGGTAGAAGATGCCATGTTCGACCCGGACCAATGGTTGCTGGCCCAGTCTGTGATTACAGGGCGCAATGCCAATCTGGGAGGCAGCGGCAGCATACAGGTTTATCCAAATCCGGGCAGGGCGGCGGTTCAGGTTTATTCCAGAAATCAGCGCATCAGCCTGGTGGAACTCTGCGACCTGTCAGGCCGGCAACTGCTGAGCAAATCATTGCCTGATGGCCTCTATGGCACCGAATTGGATTTACGTTCGCTCAGCGCCGGCATCTATGTGATGCGGGTCACAGCATCAGGTGGGGTTTATTTCACTAAATTTGAAGTACAATAGGAAAAAGTACCATGAAAACCTTGTTGAAATCACTATATGGACTTGGGGTTGCCGCCGCGCTGCTCAGCATCACTGCCTGTGAGCCTGATAATCCTCCCGCGCCGCCTGCGGCTTCTACCTTAAAACTGCGGTTTGACGGCGTGTTCGGCAGCAAGGCGCTTTCCTTCGGAACACCGGATTTTGTAAAGGCTGATGGTGAAACCCTCATCTTTGATCAGTTCAAACTCCTGTTTTCGAATGTTTCACTGATCCGTGAAGACGGCAGCCGACTGAAATTGGGCGATGGCTATGCTTACGCCGACTTCAAAGCCAATGCCACTTCTACACAATACTTTGAGGTTCCCATTGGCAGCTATAAAGGTATTTCCCTGACGGTAGGCCTGGATTCTGCCACCAACCACGGCGATCCTGCACAGTGGCCTGCTGACCATCCCCTGAGCCCATTGAATAACGGCATGCACTGGGGCTGGGCAGGTGGTTATATCTTCTCCATGCTGGACGGAAATTATATTCCCAAGGGAAGCAGCACCAAGTCAGCCTTCAGTTTCCACATGGCCACCATGCGCTATGTGCGCACCATTGACCTGTTATTCCCTTTTACCAAAGTTCCCGGTAAAAATACCTTGGCGGTGCGCACCGATGCAGAGGAGTATTTCAAAAACCCTTACGCGATCAACTTCGTAAAAGACGGCAGTTTCAGCCATTCCACCGGTTCTGAGGTGAGCCTGATGGACAAGCTGTTCACCAATATAGAAGACATCTTCACCAATGTAACCCTGGAATGAAGCGCAAGCGCTACCTATTCATCTTGCCGGCGCTCCTGACCTTAGGGGTGTACTCCTGCAAAAGGGAAGCGCCTTTGCCGATTAAAAGTCCTTACCAGCCCACGCCGGTTAAGCCATCGGATATTTTTCCGGCCAGTTTTGGTATGCCGCTGATTCCTAAGGATAATCCCCTTACAGAAGAGGGCATTTACCTCGGCAGGATGCTGTTTTACGATCCGGTGCTGAGCCTGGATTCCAGCATTTCATGCGCTTCATGCCACAGACAGGAATTTGCCTTCGGCGACCCAAAAATACTGAGCAAGGGTGTATTCGGGCTTTTGGGCACACGTAATGCGCCACCTTTGTTCAACCTCGCCTGGCAGCGTACCTTTTTCTGGGATGCCCGTCAGCGCCGCCTCCGCGACCTGGTCTTTGAACCCATACAGGACCACCGCGAAATGGCCATGAACGTCATTAAGCTGGAAGAAAAACTGAAAAGTCTGAACCGCTATCAGGCCGCATTTCGCCGCGCTTTCGGCGAAGAACCCAACCTGCATCACATGTCGCTGGCCATGGAACAGTTCCTGATGAGCATCGTTTCCGCCGACAGCAAATTCGACCGCTTCTTCCCCAGAAACCTCAGTGTGTTCACCCCGGAAGAACGCGACGGCTTCCTGTTGTTTAACGGAACTCCCGACAGCACCACACGTCCTGCAACAGGCGCCGACTGTTTCCACTGCCACGGCGGCGTGCATGCGCAGGCCATAGATCCTTCCATAGGCATTGTGAGCAATGGATTGGATGCCACCATTACCGATAAAGGGTACGGCAACATTACCGGAAAGGCCTTCGACCTGGGTAAATTCAAGACCCCTTCGCTAAGGAACCTGGTTTATTCAGCTCCATATATGCACGATGGCCGATTTGCAAGCATCGAAGAGGTTATTGACCACTACAGCGACAACCTGAAGTTCAATGCCCCGAACCTGAGCCCACAGCTAAATCACGGCAATCTGCACCTGCAACTTACTGCTCAGCAGAAAAGGAACTTGATGGCCTTTCTGAAAACCATGACAGACAGCAGTCTGCTCACCAATAAGGCGTACAGCAATCCCTTCCGCTGAGGGACTCAAATAAACTCTTGATTACCTTTCGACGAACGTTCGACTAAATTCAATGCCTCGTTTCAAACAAAAAAACCAAAAGGTCGTTTTTGTAGGAGGGTAGATTTAGTTTTCATAGCGCAACAAGGCCGGGCTTTATGTTCGGCTTTGTTGTTTTATAAGCCACCCGCGGGCTTTTCTTTGCAGCATGTCATTTATATGCCTGCGCCTGAACCTGAAACCACCCTTTGATGAACATGCGGAAATTGTTTCAGGAGTACTTGGTACCTATGAGTTCAGCGGTTTTGAAATCAGCGGTAACCAGGTAATAGCTTATGCAAACCGGGAAGACCTTGGCGATTGGCTGGACGAGGCACTGGAGGAAGTTTCAGCCTGGACTGAAGGCGAACCTCTGCGCAGCGAACTTGCTGACCGCAACTGGAACGAGGAATGGGAGCAACATTATTATCAGCCTTTGCTGTTGGCCGATAAACTGTGGATCCGTGGCTCCTTTCACCCGCATGCCCCTGATCCCGCTATGCTGGAACTCACCGTTGACCCCAAAATGAGCTTCGGAACGGGTCATCACCCTACGACCGCACTGGTTGCAGAACAATTGTTACAGTTGCCTTTGAATAGCAAGTCCGTATGCGATATGGGCTGCGGCACCGGAATCCTGGCTATGCTTGCACATAAAATGGGTGCCTCGCCCGTGGTAGCCATTGATTTTGACCCTTGGAGCGTAGAAAACACCAAAGAACATCTGCCCCTGAATCAGGCTGAAGCCATAGAAGTGATGCTTGGCGATGCCGAGGCCCTCGCTCCTTACACGGACCAATTCGATGTATTTATTGCCAATATCCAGAAGAGCATCATCATGCGCGATGTGGCTGCTTACGTCAAGACCATGAAACACGGGGCTTTGCTGCTGGTGAGCGGTTTCTTCCGCCCTGACCTTGATGACATCAAAACCTGCTTTTCAGCGCAAGGATTAAACTTCATCACGGCCACCGACCGCGAAGGATGGTGCTGTGCCCAATTCCAAAAAGCCTGACACGTCCCACATGAACGAACAAGAATTACAGGCGTTGAAGACGCAAATACTGGAAGCATGTGTACATAAAGTGCAGGAACGCATGGAAGAGGCGCTGGCCGCGATGAACCGAGCCGCAGATGCCGCCCTTTCCGAAGAAAAGAGTTCCGCCGGCGACAAATACGAAACGGGCAGGGCTATGGGTTATCTGGAGCGGGAGCGCTATGCCGGCGTATTGCAACAGGCCCGGAAGGAATTGTCGTTTTATCAGCAATTGAAACCGGTAAGCGATCCACAACGTGTAGAGCCCGGCGTGCTTGTTGCCGCAGAGAACCTGTTCATCCTGCTGGCCACCGGCATCGGAAAGATGGATGTTGCATGCCACACCGTGCTGGTCGTTTCCGCAGCCAGTCCGCTGGGACAGAAACTGCGGGGATTACAGGCCGGAGCCGGGTTTATGCTGAACGACCGAAGTATCCGGATCTTATCCCTCGTTTGAAAGGGTTTATTGCCACTTGATAAGAGCGGGATTCAAAGCATACCTTTGCCCCGCTAAAGTTCTATGCTTTCCAGGAGGTTGATCAGGATCAAGACGCTGCAGGCTTTGTACAGTTACAAACAGCAGGAGTCTGACCAGGTGCAGAGGGGAAAGGAACAATTGCTCGAGCAATTGTTCCGCTTTGAAGCTTTTTACCTGTTCTTATTACAGTTTCCGGCCGCATTCAGGGATTTCCTGAATAGCACAGCCGAGTTGGAACGACAAAAATTCTTCCCCGACAAGGAGCGCATCAGGGAATGTATGGTGCTGAACAGCAACAGCCTTGCGGGACTGATGGAAGAAACGGTTGCCAAAAGCGGGCGCAACAGCAATTTCAACTGGGATCAGGCTGCGGAATCCTTTGACCGCGTGTGGTCTGAACTGAAGGAGCAGGAATTTGTGCGCGATTATCTGGTGTTTGAGAAGCCTGATTTCTCCATGCAGCGGGAATTTCTGCTCCAGTTATACGATTACCTGATGAATGCCAGTGAGTTCTTTAACGACCTGATGGAAGAACAATATCCCGCCTGGTACGACGATGAGCAACAACTTTGGCGTGTAGTGTATAAAACACTGGAAGCGGCTAAGGAAGAAGATTTACCCCTGGCAGCACCCATGCGCAAAACTGATGACGAAATAGAATTTTCCTGCGAACTTTTCGCGCTGGTGTGCAACCGCGAAGCAGAGTTTGAATCACATATTAAAAAAGCCTCCAGCAACTGGGATACAGAGCGTATCGCTCTGGTGGACATGATTATCATGAAGATGGCCATTGCGGAATTCCTGCACTTCCCCCACATTCCGCCCAAGGTGAGCATCAATGAATACCTGGAGATTGCGAAAGAATACTCCACGCCCAACAGCAGCCGCTTCATCAACGGCATTCTGGACAAACTGCGCATCAGCCTGCAGGAAGATGGTTTGATGCGCAAAATCGGAAGAGGCCTGCGCGAAAACTGAACCACAAATCCTTAGGGCAATTTGGGTTAATTTTGCCTGAGGAAGAATCTCATGAAATACCAAATCAGCATATTCATCCTGACGGCGGCCTTGCTGGCGGCCTGCTCCGGAGGCGGCAAAATCAGCGCTGACAAAATTGACAACAACACCGCCACCGCCGACAAGCCACAAGGCGATACAAGCACACGCGGCTGGGCAAAATTCGATTCCGAGTTCCACGACTTCGGCAAGATTACCGACGGAGAATCGGTGCGCCATAAATTCAAGTTCACCAACGTGGGCAAAGGCGATCTGGTGATTTCTGATGTGCAGGCAGCCTGCGGCTGTACCTCGCCAAGCTGGTCAAAGGAAGTGATTCCTCCCGGCGGTGAAGGATATGTTGAAACGGTGTTTAATTCAACCGGCAGAGGCGAACCCAATGGCATTGAAAATACCAAATTCGTGGACGTATTCTTCCAGAATTCAACCATAGAAACCACTAAGCTCACGTTCAGAGCGCTTGTTGTAAAGAAATAAAATCCCAATGAATCAAATCGTATTACAGACCGGCAATGCCGGCGGATGGTCGCAGATGCTGCCACTCATCCTCATCATGGCCGTTTTTTATGTGTTCATGATCATGCCCCAGATGCGCAAGCAGAAAAAACAGCGCAACTTCCTTTCAGAAATTAAAAAAGGCGACCATGTGGTAACCACCGGTGGCATGCATGGCAAGGTGGTTTCCATTCAGGATCAGACCATCACCCTGGAAACAGAAAGCGGCAACCGCATGAAATTTGAAAAAGCGGCCGTGAGCTTCGAAATGACTCAAAGCTCTTATCCCGCTTCCGAGAAAGCCGAAAAAACGGAAAAATCCGAGGAAAAATCAGCCTGATGTTTTGCTGCGCGTGGGCATCACCGGCGGAATAGGCAGTGGGAAGTCCACCGTATGCGGCATTTTTGCGCGCCTGGGGATTCCTGTTTATGCTGCCGACCGTGAGGCCAAACGCCTCATGCGCGAAGACCTCGCATTGATTGCCTCCGTAAAAGAGGCGTTCGGATCGGATAGCTATTCCGGAAACGAACCCAATCGCCCATTCCTGGCCAACGCCGTATTCGGAAATCCGGAAAAACTGGCCCTGCTGAACAGTCTGGTACATCCGGCGGTATTCCGCGATTTTGAGCGCTGGTGCGGCCTGCAACATGCTCCTTATGTGATTAAAGAAGCGGCCATCATGTTTGAATCAGGCAGCTACAAACAGGTTCACGAGGTAGTAGCCGTCACCGCCCCACTGGAACTGCGCATCCAAAGAGTAATGGAACGCGACGGCAGCAGCCGTGAAGAAATTCTGAAACGCATACAGGCCCAGATGCCCCAGGAAGAAGTGGTGAAACGTGCCCATGATGTCATCAATAATGACGGAACACATTCACTGATCAGGCAGGTCGTTGGACTGCACCGGCAATTTCTGGCACGCGCAAAGGAACAGGCTTAAAACACCAAAGTCCCGCTGACGGGACTCTGGCCAAGTTGGTATAAAGAATCCCGGAGGAAAATAGAAGCCAACAATAGTAAGGAGCTGTGTTCCTCCTCTGTTTCACAAACATAGAAAAAAATTTCACTTAGTGTAAGTTCTACACTATTAAAAGAAAAAATATCCATCCTGCATCCTTCGGGCAATTTGGTGAAATAGCGCATATTGCATCAGTAACCCTATGGATGTAGAACTGCGCAGCGACACCTTCACACGACCCACTGCGGGCATGCTTGAGGCAATGATGAATGCCCGGGTTGGCGATGATGTTTTTGGTGAAGACCCTTCCGTCAATGAACTGCAATCCTATGCCGCTCAACTATTCGGTATGGAAGCAGCTTTATTCTGTCCGAGCGGAACCATGACCAACCAGATTGCCATCATGGTGCATACCCGCCCCGGTGATGAAGTGATCTGTGAAGCTCTTTCACATATTTACGTGTATGAAGGCGGCGGCTTGGCACGAAACAGTGGCGTTCAGCCCAGACTGCTGCCCGGTGAACGCGGACGGATTTCTGCAGCGCAGGTCGAAGAAGCCATCAACCCCGACGATGTGCACCGCGCCCGCACTTCGCTGGTGAGCCTGGAACACAGTGCAAACAGAGGCGGCGGCAGTTGCTATTCGCTCGATGCGCTGATGGCAATACGCGACGTGTGCCAACAACATCATTTGCCCCTACACCTGGATGGTGCCAGAATATTCAACGCCATGCTCGCCACCGGACAGATCCCTGCACAATTAGGCAGCATCTTTGACTCCATTTCGGTATGCCTCAGCAAAGGGCTGGGCGCTCCGGTGGGCAGCCTGCTGCTGGGGTCATCTTCATTCATTAAAGAAGCAAAACGCTGCCGTAAGGTGATGGGCGGTGGCATGCGTCAGGCCGGGTTTCTGGCGGCAGCCGGACTATATGCCCTGAAACATCAGGTACATAGGCTCGAAGAGGACCACCGCCATGCAAAAATGCTGGAAACCGCACTGAACGACTGCGCATGGGTGGAATCGGTCATGCCCGTGGAAACCAATATTGTTATCTTCAACATTCAGGCATCGCAAAGCGCCGCAGAAACAGCACAGAAACTCTTGCAACAGGGCATCAGGGTTGCCCAAACCGGTGCGCAGCAAATAAGACTGGTAACGCATCTGGATGTTTCTGAGGAAATGATTGAAAAGGCCTGCACCGCGATACGCGGACTGTAGCAACCGGATTGAAAAAAATCCGCCGTGGTTTGAACCTTCCCACTTCAGCCACGTCTAATGTGTTCTTTGGAAGCCATGAAAAGAATTTCCCTTCTGCTGTTCCTGCTTGTTCAGGGAATGGCTCCGCTCCTGTCGCAGCGCAGCGTAATCCTGATTATTGCCGATGACCTGAGTCCGGATTACTTCGGATTCTATCCCGGCCACGGTGATACCGTAGCCGTTCCGAACATTCGCGCGTTGCTGAAAAATGGCATCCTGTTTCAGCAATTCAGTGCCAACCCCTATTGTTCTGCCACCCGATCTGCCATATTCACCGGGCGTTATGGGTTCCGTACAGGCATCGGCGCGGTGGTGGCTGCCGGAAGCGGGCAACTCGA
>JAGWYC010000204.1 GCA_018969565.1 Bacteroidota bacterium
ATAGATGTCGGCATAAGCAGCAATGCTGAAGTTGCCTTTTTTATTTAATGAAGCGGAATCAGTTTCCCGACCTGAATTAGTCTGGCCCCATGAAGGAGTTATTGCAATGAAGCAACAAAGAAAACAGGCTGACCGGCAGATGAACATGAACTTTTTCAATTCCACCCGGTAAAGTTATTGTCCTAAAATGAACAAGTCAAAAATGAAAACCTAAAGGAACTAACAGAGCTTGGTCACCCGGAAATCAGTTGTACCTGGGTTGATTCTTCAGGAATTTGCTCGATTGCTGATAGCGTTCGTTAGGATGGTAGATAAAAAACGCGCTCCCATCGCGGATGGTGTTGATGACCGGCTCTGTCAATTCCTCCGGAAGCGCCGGGCATCCCCAACTGCGACCAACATACCCCTGATGTTGTACCACTTTTTCGCTTACGTAATCGGCGCCGTGTACCACTATGCCTCGCTGTTCCGCCAGGTTGTTAAACCCGCGTTCCTGTCCGAGCAGGCGCAGGGAAAGTCCGTGTTGACCGAAATATGTGCTTCCGGTAATAAAAAAGCCCAGGCTGCTCATCAGACTGTTCTCCGTATTGCTGAACCGGCTGGCATAACGTTCCCCGCTGTTACGGCCATGGCTGACATAGGTATTGAACACCACGCAGGTATCCTGCAGATCCACCACATAAAAGCGCTTTGCGCCACCGTGTTTGCTGAAATCCACAATACTCAGGTAACGCGCATTATTCAGCATTCCTTCTGCTTTGAGTTTCAGATATCCACTGAATGCGGTGGCCCAGGCATGCATGCTCAGCCCCATTTTATTCAGGCCACTGCGTTCAAACAGCCGCACCGCGATTCTGGCTTCTTCGCTGTTGCGCAGGCCTGCGGCAGCATCCTTCCCTTCCGGGGTAAATGCCAGCCAGGAGCCGAGCAACATCAATATCATCAAACCCTTCCTCATCGTCGCAATATTTACAAAAACCATTCCGTTCAGGCCGATAAACGAATTCTCGAGCTAATTTCGCATTCCCCATGCCGCAGAAACGCATTTCCCTAGAAGAATTTCTTCAACTGCGCAGGCAGGGACTCCCCGTTGCCGATGTGCGCAGCGAAAAGGAGTTTGCCGACGGTCATATTCCCGGTGCGGTAAATATGCCCCTCCTGATTAACGAGCACCGGGTAATTGTGGGAACGGCTTACAAGCAGCACGGAAAAGACGCGGCCATTCGCAAAGGCTGGGATCTGGCCGGTCCGCGCTTCGGTCAATTGTATCGCCATGCGGCAAAAATCGCCGGCGAAGGGCCATTGCTGCTGCATTGCTGGAGGGGCGGTATGCGCAGCGATTTATCTGCATGGATCAGCGGCTACGGAGGCCTGGAAGTATTTGTTCTGGAAGGGGGCTATAAAGCGTATCGGCATCATGTGCTGCACCTGTTGAATGAAGCACCCGAATTGCTTCATGTGGTGGGCGGCGCTACCGGAAGCGGGAAAACCGCATACCTCCAAATGCTGCGCGATAACGGGGAACAAATGATTGATCTGGAAGCGCTGGCCAGCCATAAAGGAAGCAGTTTTGGAGCCCTCGGAATGAACAATCAGCCTACCCAGGAGCAATTTGAGAACAAGTTAGCTGAAGCCCTTGCTGCCCTGAATCCGGAATTGCCGGTCTGGGTGGAATACGAAAGCCGCACCATTGGAAGGATTGTTCTGCCCGAAGCCCTGTTCCTGGCCATGCAACAGGCACCTATGCTCGAACTGCAACTGGAACGGAAAGAAAGGATTCAAAGATTGCTTCGCGAATATGGGCACTTCCCGCTCGAAGCCCTCGAATTAGCCACCCTGCGCATCAGCAAACGGCTCGGCGGATTAAAAACTGCGCAGGCTCTTGAAGCGCTCCGCGACGGCAATTTGGAAGAATGGATATCCCATTGCCTGTATTACTACGACAAAACCTATCGTTTTGGGCTCTCCAACCATAAAGGCATCAAGGAGCAAAAGCCCTGGTCCTGGGTTTGAACCAGTTCCATAAAAAAAGCACGAGCCTTGCGACCCGTGCTTTTTTTGTCAGCTTGAAACTGATTAATCTTCTGAACGGCTCAGCGCGTAAATCACCAGACCGAAGCCGATTTTGTTTACGGCATCAGCGATGTTATACACGATGTCCATAGCGTGGCTTGCAGCAGCGGGGTCAGCCACCAGTTGCATTCCGAACAGACCACCGGGAGTTCCCAGGATATAGCCCAGAGGATAGATAGCCCATCCAACCAGTACGAACCAGGCGAGGATTTTTACCGCCTTAGCCACCTGAGGGCCGGCGCTCTGAGCCAACTTGGCCACATCGCCGAACCAAATCAGGTACACAATGTAGAAGTAAGCCAAGCCGGAAATAACACCCCACATCACGCTGTTGCCGCGGTCAATGGTTTCTCCGAAATAGCCGGTTACCAGCATCACCAGAGAGGCGGTAATCAGGGTCCACATCAGACCGATTTTAGCACCTGCTTTGCGTGTGATGAGGTAAAACTCAACGCACATCAGCGGAACGGTGAGGATCCAGTCCACATAACGGAAGAAGGTGGGTGATTCACCGGTTTCCAGGTTGTACCCGCGCATGTAGTAGTAATGTACCGCTGCGATGAAGGTAATCAGGCCTGAAACCAGGATGGAGGTTCTCCACTTCGCATTGGTGTTTCCCATTTCGAAGAAGAAGAAGACGGACGCGGCCATCATGGCCATGGTGCCGATGAAGAACGTAAAGGCTACGTAATTGTCGGCTGCAATTTTGAGTGATTCTAGTACCATATGGTTTGTATTATGGGTTTCGATATAGAAACAACAAGTTTCGACAAAAGTTTTTAAAATCAAGAAAAAAATAAATAAATTACGAGAAAGCTGGATATAGGGATTCACTACGCTGCATCTCAGCATGGGTCAATCAGGGACATATCGCCCCACAAAGCGCTGATTGAGTGATTAGTGTTGTTACTTTTTCCCGCCCCGGGTGGTGTAAGTGTTTGAAGTTTTGTTAAGCTGCCGTCGTCATGAAGGATGTCCAAGCGACGGCATCACCAAAACTACAATCATCAAGGAAGAAAGTGTTGAGCTGTTGATAACTTTTGATTTCAGAAGGCTCTTTTGTGGAATAATCTCTTTCCCAGCCCAATATGTCGGAAGTCTTTCATCCTGTTGCGCTGGGTTACTCCTGATTATCTTTGCGCCCTTATTGGAATTCCTATGATGTACCGCACCCTGAAGCATGTAAACTGGCCCGATCTGGAACTTGGAGTGTTAGATGCCTGGAAGCGTGCGGATACCTTTCGGCAAAGCATAGAAAACCGCAAAGACGCACCGGCTTTCACTTTTTTCGAAGGACCACCCAGTGCGAATGGCCTGCCCGGCATTCACCATGTAATGTCGCGTGCGCTTAAAGATATCTTCTGTCGTTATAAAACCTTGCAGGGCTTCCGG
This sequence comes from Bacteroidota bacterium, assembly GCA_018969565.1. GTDB lineage: Bacteria > Bacteroidota > Bacteroidia > NS11-12g > UBA955 > REEB481. The sequence continues at coordinate 3,466 of JAGWYC010000204.1, forward strand.
GTGGACCGTCGCGCCGGCTGGGATACTCATGGCCTGCCCGTGGAATTACAGGTAGAAAAGCGCCTCGGCATCACCAAGGAAGACATCGGAAAATCCATCAGCATCGCCGATTATAACCGCGAATGCCGCAAGGATGTGATGCAGTTTAAGGATACCTGGGATAATCTGACAGAACGCATTGGCTTCTGGCTTGACCTGGAACATCCTTATGTCACCTACGAAAACAACTACATAGAATCGCTGTGGAATTTGCTGCAGCTATTGTATGATAAAGGCTTCCTGTATAAAGGCTATACCATACAGCCGTATTCACCTGCCGCCGGTACCGGGCTGAGCAGCCATGAACTGAACCAGCCTGGAACCTACCAGATGGTGAAAGATACCACCGTAGTGGCTCAGTTTAAAGTTCAGGGAAGCAACGACGAATACTTGCTTGCATGGACGACCACACCCTGGACCCTGCCCGGAAATACCGGGCTGGCCGTGGG
>JAGWYC010000205.1 GCA_018969565.1 Bacteroidota bacterium
ACGGAAGCAGAGGTTAAGATGATAAAGAAGAAGGTCAGGTTACTGAGAACCATGCCCAGGCGCACATCGCGGTCCATCAGGGCAAAACTCTTTTTTCCGTGGGGAAGGTGCTTTTTTCTGAGATCCTCCACTTCCATATTCGTTTGCCAGAAAAATAAATAGGGTGAAATCGTGGTACCAAGGATGCCGGTAAGCATGAGTATGTACTCAGGTTTCCATTCAATGTCCGGTAAAAACGTGTTTTTTAAGGCCTCTTCCCAGTTTGTTTCTGTGATGAATGGAATAAGCAGATAACAAAACAACGCCAGACAAAGCCACTTCAGAACCCTGAAAATGCGCTGGTAGTTCCATTTTACAATGGCATACAACAACAATGCACTTCCAAGAAGCGAAAACAGAAATGCCGGAATTGACGGTAACAACATATTTCCAACGGCTCCCACCGCAGCCAGGTCAGCGCTGATATTCAGAACAATGGATGGCACAGTGAGGAACAGTATAAGCCAACTCACCCATTCCGGGTAATACTGTTTAATGACGCCCATAAGTCCTTTACGCGTGACCACTCCGATGCGGGCACACATGAGCTGCATGCTTACCATCAAAGGCCAGGTAAATAAGGCTGTCCATAAGAAAGCGGGCCCGAAAGCCGCGCCTGCTTGCGCGTATGTTGCAATCCCTGAAGGGTCGTCATCACTGGCTCCGGTAATCAGTCCCGGGCCCAATCGGCGTATGATGCCCCGTAAACTTTCTTTTTTCTTTTTTCCTGATCCCATGTGTTGCTTTCCCGGCCTACGCAATTAAAGGCCTTTACAAAAGAAAGAAGATTTCTATGCTTATCTTCGCGCACAATATAAACAATGCCATATTTCTTCACTTCTGAATCCGTATCTGAAGGACATCCGGACAAAGTTGCCGACCAGATTTCAGATGCACTCATTGACAATTTCCTGGCCTACGACCCAGAAAGCAAGGTAGCCTGCGAAACCTTGGTTACTACCGGTCAGGTAGTTTTAGCCGGAGAAGTTAAATCTGAAGCGAATCTTGACGTACAGGAAATCGCACGTGAGGTAATCCGCAAAATTGGTTATACAAAATCGGAATACATGTTCGAAGCCAATAGCTGCGGTATCCTGAGTGCCATCCACGAGCAAAGCCCCGACATCAATCAGGGTGTGGATCGAAAGAAGAAAGAAGATCAGGGTGCCGGCGACCAGGGAATGATGTTCGGTTACGCTACCAATGAAACTGATAACCACATGCCCCTTCCTTTGAGCCTTTCTCACATGCTGCTCGAAGAACTCGCTGCCATCCGTCGCGAAGGCAAGAAAATGAAATACCTGCGTCCTGATGCCAAGAGTCAGGTAACTATTGAGTATTCTGATGACAACAAACCGATGCGCATTGAGGCCATTGTGTTAAGCACACAGCACGATGATTTCATCCAGCCAAAATCTGCAAAGGCTGCGGATGTGAAGAAGGCTGATGATGCCATGCTCGCGCAGATTGATAAAGACGTACGCGAAATTCTTGTTCCCGCAGTGAAGAAGAAACTGCCTAAGCGCCTGCACGGTTTGTTTGGTGATGATATCAAGTACCACGTGAACCCCACAGGAAAGTTTGTAATTGGTGGTCCGCACGGTGATACAGGCCTGACCGGTCGTAAGATTATTGTGGATACTTACGGTGGTCGCGGTGCCCACGGTGGAGGTGCATTCAGCGGTAAAGATCCCAGTAAAGTGGACCGCAGTGCTGCTTATGCCACCCGACATATCGCGAAGAATCTTGTTGCTGCCGGTGTATGCGATGAATGTCTGGTACAGGTGAGCTACGCGATTGGTGTTGCTGAACCCATCGGTGTGTATGTAAATACCTATGGTACGGCTAAAGTGAAATTAACGGACGGTGAGATAGCCGACAAGATCAGAAAGATGAAGGAATTCAGCCTCCGTCCTTATGATATCGAAACCCGTTTTAAACTCCGTACACCCATCTATCTCGAAACAGCCGCTTACGGACACATGGGCCGTGAAACAAAAACGGTGAGCAAGGTGTTCCGTAAAGGAAAGAAAGACGAAAAAACCGTTAAGGTTACATTGTTCCCCTGGGAATCACTGGATGCGGTTCCGGCGGTGAAGAAGGCCTTCAAGCTCTGATTCGTCATATCCGAAGTTTTTAAAGCCCTCTATTGTAGCAAATAAACTACAGTAGAGGGCTTTATCTTTTGTAGGAAGTATTCTTATTGTACTGAAATAGAGGTGTTTAGGTTTAATTTTGCGAAGCTATGTGTGGAATCGTTGCTTATATTGGCCCGAAGCAAGCCTATCCAATCCTGATTAAAGGTTTAAAGCGTCTTGAATACCGCGGATATGACAGCGCGGGTATTGCGCTTATGAACGGTGAAATGCGCGTGTACAAGAAACAGGGCAAAGTTGCCGATCTTGAAAACAGCCTGACGGATCAAATCGTGGAAGGAAACATGGGTATGGGCCATACCCGCTGGGCTACCCATGGAGTGCCGAATAATGTGAATGCGCACCCACACAAATCACAGAATGGGGAGCTTGCCGTAATCCATAACGGCATCATCGAGAACTATATGACCCTCAAAGAGGGGCTCATTCGTCGTGGTCACAGCTTTGAAAGTGATACCGATACCGAAGTACTCATCCACCTCATAGAGGATGTGATGAATCATACAAATTTGTCCCTGCAGGATGCAGTCCGCGCAGCACTTGCGCAAGTGGTAGGCGCATACGCTATCGTCATCCTGTCAAAGAATCATCCCGAACACCTGATAGCAGCCCGCAAGGGAAGCCCATTGGTTGTGGGAATAGGCGATGAACCCGGTGAGTTTTTCCTGGCTAGTGATGCCACACCCATAGTAGAATACACCCGGCAGGTGATTTACCTCAACGACGGTGAAATTGCCATCGTGGACAACGGTGAGCTGTCTGTACGCACCATTGATAACCAGATTCAGACGCCTTATGTGCATGAGCTGGAAATGAACCTGGAGCAACTGGAGAAGGGCGGCTACGAACACTTCATGCTCAAGGAAATTTACGAGCAGCCTAAATCCATCCTGGATAGTTTCCGAGGTCGTATTGACCCCAAAGAGGCAGAGTTTCACATGCGCAGCATTTTTGAATATGAAGAGAAGCTGCGCAACATTAAACGTTTGCTCCTGATTGGATGCGGAACCAGTTGGCATGCCGGTCTGGTAGGTGAATACCTTTTTGAAGAATATGCACGCATTCCGGTGGAAGTGGAATATGCCAGCGAGTTTCGCTACCGCAATCCTGTAATCTACAGCGATGATCTGGTTATTGCCATCAGCCAGTCCGGAGAAACTGCTGACACGCTGGCTGCTATGGAATTGGCCAAGAGCAGCGGTGCAACGGTGTTCGGAGTGTGTAATGTGGTGGGAAGCAGCATTCCCCGTATGAGCCATGCCGGCGCTTACACCCATGCAGGACCCGAAATAGGTGTTGCGAGCACCAAAGCCTTCACTGCTCAGGTGACGGTACTTGCCATCATGGCTATGGCTGTGGCTAAACTAAAGGGGAATATGCGCAGCGACAGGTTGCGCACGCTGATGTATGAGTTGGAATCTATCCCTTCCAAAGTAGAAAAGGCGCTTAAACTCAATGATCAGATTGTGGACATCGCTTCGAAATACAAGGATGCTCGTAACTTCCTTTACCTGGGCCGAGGGTATAATTTCCCCGTGGCACTGGAAGGTGCACTGAAGCTGAAAGAAATTAGCTACATCCACGCCGAAGGCTATCCGGCTGCTGAGATGAAGCACGGTCCAATAGCCCTGATTGACGAGGAAATGCCTGTAGTTGTAGTGGCTACCAATAGTTCCCACTATGAAAAGGTAATTAGCAATATCCAGGAAGTGAAGGCCCGTAAAGGCAAAATCATTGCCGTG
>JAGWYC010000206.1 GCA_018969565.1 Bacteroidota bacterium
GCGGCGTATGGCGAACGGGGGTAGAACGGGGTAGTTTCGCTTTGAGGAACCGCTTGAACCAGACCGTACAATTCGCTGGTGCTGGCCTGATAGATGCGGGTTTTGGCAGTCATCCCGAGCATACGCACGGCTTCCAGGATGCGGAGCGTGCCAATGCCGTCTGCGTTGGCGGTGTATTCCGGCGTTTCAAAGCTCACATGCACGTGGCTCATGGCCGCCAGGTTGTAAATTTCATCCGGCTGCACTTCCTGAATGATACGAATCAGATTAGTGCTGTCGGTCATATCGCCGTAATGCAGCTTCATCTGCACGTTAGGCTGATGCGGGTCTTGATAGAGGTGGTCTATCCTGTCGGTATTGAACAGGGAACTGCGACGCTTGATGCCATGTACCTGATAGCCTTTTTTAAGAAGGAATTCCGCCAGATAGGCACCATCCTGACCGGTAATTCCGGTGATGAGGGCAACTTTCATCAGAGAGATTGAGAAATGAATAACTTGCGGCAAAAATAGGCATTCGGCTCTTATGGTTTTGGTGTTCAGCCCTTATGTGCATCCAAAGCTGCACTTTGCGCTTTCGGAAATCTTCCTGAGAAGAGCCGGAACACCATTTAAAATCACGAATAACCCTGACCTATTCCTTCGGTCTGAAGCTTCGGTAAAAATCAATTATTCCGAAGAAAAACTCCCCGGTACCGGGCTTTACAACTCAGGATGGCTCAACCACAAGCTCCTGGACCCCGACTTTAAACCGGCCTATTCGTTACAAAACAATCAGCCTTGTCTGTTTCCGGAAACAGGCAATAAACGCTTCGATTTATTTGCCACCTGTTTCTGGCTTCTGTCGCGTTATGAAGAGTACCAGCCATTTCGCGGGGATGCCTACGGCCGATTCTGTCTGAAAGATTCCTGCCTTCCCAGAGAATGGGCAACAGAGAACTTCCTGGATGTTCAGATTAACCGATTCCTGAACAACATTGGGCTGCAGCCCAAAGACGAGTTTCGCATCATCCCTACTGCCGATATAGACATCGCCTTTAAATACCTGGCAAGGCCACCGCACATCAGGGTTGCCGCGTTCCTGCGCGACCTGTTGATCCGCCGGGAACATCTGGCAGAACGCACACTCATGAAGCAGCAAGGCCATGACCCTTATGATGTTTTTGACTGGCTTTGCACCGCTTTTCGTCCTTTTCCGGATGCCCGGATTTTCTGGCAGATGAACCGAAGTCGTAATGGTAAAGACCGACAGGTGAATGTCACACATGCTCTGTTCCGGCAGCGTGTGCAGGCATCTTCCGCACAAATTAAGTCAGGCATCCACCCTTCCTGGGACAGCAACAGCAATGAAAAACAGTTGCCCGAAGAAATCAGCGCTCTGGAGCAAATCATCGGACAGAAGATCGTCGAAAGCAGACAACATTTTCTGGCCTGCCGATTCCCACAAACCTTCCGGAACTTAATCAAGGCCGGAATACAATGGGATTATACTTTGGGATGGGCAGAGCAAGCGGGCTTCCGCGCGGGCACAGCATGGCCATTTGCATTTTATGATGTGCTACAGGACAGGCCGGAATCGTTGACATTTATCCCTAGTTGCATTATGGATGTCAGTTGCCGGAATTACCTGGGGCTAAACGCCGCTGAATCCGCCCGGCTTGGCTGCATACTCCGGGAAAAGACGAGGCAAGAAGGCGGTGTTTTCTGCTTTATCGTACACAACGAGAGCATGAGCGAAACCGGTGACTGGCAAGGTTGGCAACAGGTGGCGGAGGCCTGGATGTCATGAGTATCCGCTTCCTGCAGCGCGAAGATATCGATACCGAACAATGGGACACCCGCGTGGAACAATCAAGCCCTTCGCTGAGCTACGCCAAAAGCTGGTATCTGGACGCCATGTGCGCCGGGCAGTGGCATGCGCTGGTGCTGGACGATTACCGCGCTGTGATGCCTCTGCCCTACAAAAAGAAATGGGGCATTCATTACTTGAGCCAACCCGCATTCACCCAACAAGTGGGCGTGTTTGGCCGCTGTTCCGAAGAAGAGTACCGGCTCTTCCTTCAGGCCATACCCAAAAAATATCGCCTTGCCGACCTTCAGGTACACACAGGCACACCGGCCCATCTGCCCGGGCTGAAACGTCGAACCACTTATTGGCTGAACTTAAACAGCTCATACGAAAGTCTGGCAGCCGCTTACCGCAAGGATGCCCGTAAAAACCTGCGGAAGCTCCGGGAGCAATCCGGTCCATACGCCCTTGTTCAACAAGTGGATTATGCGCTTCACATAGCCAATTACCGCGCCGTTTATGGTGCTTTGAATCCGGGTCTGGGCGAAGAAGAATACCGTCGCTTTTACCATGCTCTGCAAGCCGCAGAGGCGCATCAATGCCTGGAAGCACTTCAATTAAATGACCATGCAGGCAAGCCTTTAGCCCTGGGCCTGTTTCTGAAAAGTAAAAAGCAACTGCACTACGTGATGGGTGCCCCTGTACCGGGCGCAGATTCCGGAGGGGTTCACGGACTTATTGATGCCCTTATCCAAAAATACGCCGGCACAGCGATGACCCTCGACTTTGAAGGCTCAGAAATTCCATCAGTGGCTTATTTCTACGCCAAGTTTGGCGCTGTTCCGGTGCATTATTATGCGCTGCGGCTCAACCGACTGCCCTTCTGGCTGCGCATGCTGAAAAGATAGCGCAAATCGGCTCTTTAAGTAGGATCAGACTTGGGTGTTAGTTCACGCGCAGCGGGAAATTCACTTCCAGCATCAGGGTACCGATGTCGCATGAGCCGTCTTTTACGCCGGTCTGGTTGCGCAGACTTACCTTCAGCGTGGAGGTAGCTGCATTGCCGGTTTTGATGCGGTATTTCAGGCCGACGGGATATTTACCATCAGTATCCATGGGCACGGGCGTCAGGTTCAGTGGAGAAGACATGCACACGCGGAAGGCACCGGGGCGCTTGCTGATGGTATCGGTAAGATTCACGCTGCGCAAAGGATCCGTGTCGTCGCGCACTTCAAGCTCCATGTCGTATTGCGTGTTCGCTGTGAGTTTCAGTTGTGTAAGCAGCGTTGGCGCTTCCGGGCCGCTTCCGTCAGGGTCATAGCAGTTGGCGTAATCAACGGCATTGTCGCTCAGGCGGGTATATTTCAGCGTGAAGGTGGTGGCCGTGTCTTTCAGCTTTACTTTGGGGTCATTCGGAAACAAATCTTCAGGACTGCAGGAGGCCAGATAAAGCATACCCACCCCAAGGGTACACATGGTAGCTAAAAGCAAAAAACGCCTGTTCATATTCTTTGAAACAGGTGCAATTTATATGCCGCCCATTATATAATCATCGGATCTGCAGCGGAAACGATACCTCCACATCGGTGTCGCCCGGATCGCAGGAACCGTTCTTGCTGCCGGGTTGATGCTTCAGCACTACGGTGATGGTTCCGTTTCCTGCGGTGCCCGGCTTCCAACGCGTTTCAAGCCCGATCGGATATTTGCCGTCTGAATCGGTAACTGTTATACCTAACTGCACGCCGGCGGATTTAAAACACACGATATGCTGATCAGCTTCAGCACGGATTTCAGCGGTGATGTCTTTTGAGGTGCCTGAAGAAACATCGGCAAAGCGCAGTGAAACATCGGCGGCTTTTCCTGAATCAAGATAGATGGTATCAAGACGGGACGGGTTGTTCCCGCCGGGGCCATCTTTGTCTTCAAAGCGGAAATCGCCAAGCGTTGCGCCGGTAGCAGAATCGCTGAACAGCAACTGCACGGTGGTGATTACCTCTCCTTCGTCGTGGTTGTGGTCATCGTTGCATGAGGCCAGGCTGAATAGACTTGCTGTAAAGGCAAGCGAAAGTATGTGGATACGAATTTTCCTTATGTTGTTCATCTTAGTTAGCTTACTTTTAAGTGGCTTATTTTATGATTTGAATTT
>JAGWYC010000004.1 GCA_018969565.1 Bacteroidota bacterium
CACATTGATACTGCTTACCCGATTATATTCCGCTACACATTGACCCTGTTGGTTTAATATGCGCACATGGTCGCCTGTAATACCTAATTGCAACACACCTGTAGTTGGATTTGGAAATACCTGCATTCGCAATGATTCTTGTTCTTCCGTGCCGGTTGGTGCCACGTCATCATCAAGAATCACCAGCCTGAGTGTAGTGTTGTTGCCATTGGCAGCAAGGAATCCACGCAATTCAGCATTAAACACAATCGTATCATTCAACTCATCAATCTGATCATCAACAGTGGTGATAAACACCGATCCTGCGGATGTTCCCGGGTTTAATTCCAATTTAAGGCTATCTCCAATAAAGGATGAACTGCTTGTGTATTCATTCAATGAAGTATGTGCGCTTCGTTGCTGGCGAATGAGCAGGGTTGCGGGATAAGCCAGTGGAGGCTGAATGGTATAACGCAATTCGCTGAACTCGTTCTTTTCATTAATTACCTCAGAAGACAAGCTGATATTCACGCGAGCCACCGGATAAGTGGTACCCACTTCAAATACGCTGAGTGTACCGCTGATTTCATTACTTAATACCAGCAAGAGCTTAGCTGTGGGGCTTTTATCCGCGGGAATGAAGATAATTCCTTCCGGGCCAAAATCACCTTTGCCATCTATGAAACGATTGTTGGCATAAGTGACAAATACAGGCGCCGCAGGTTTACTGATGTCATATACCATCACACCGCCAATTCGCTCCAGACTTACAAACGCATAAGTAGTATCATTTATAACAGCAGTTACTACGCCTTCGGGCTCGGGCCCTTTATTATCGGAACGGTTTTTTAATGCAGGGGCTCCAACATTGTGGCTGGCATTAAAGAAGGGTTTCCAAGCAGCATCTGTAGCGGTGTAGCGTTCAAAATCAGAACCGGAATGATACACCATCGCTCCTGAAGCAGCATCCCAAATACTGAATCCGCGGCTGCCGTTGATATATATTTCGTCTATGTCGCCGTCATTGTCCAGATCACCCTGTTTGGAGCTTACCGATAAACGTCCAAGCACGTTACCCGATTTCAGCAGTCCCTGCTCAGGGAATTTTGCAGAATCGAGCTTCAGGGCCGAAACACGCACTTCTTCCGTGAGCGCAGCGTATTCACGGTAATCGCCTTCGTTAGCGGTAAGCAGGTAAGATTTACCTGCAATGCGCTGGAACGTAATGGCATCCGGGGAATGATTCGCTTTTACGGGGAAATTAGCCAGGTGGATGTTTGTGCCCTGATCGCTCACATCTGCAGCGTTGCGCACATTATTTAAATCCACCGAACCCAGAGGTACAATCTGGTCAATGGTTTTCGTTACAAGATTCACAATGGCAACGGCATTGTTTTCCTGCAATGTAACCCAAGCAGTTTTGTTATCATCTGAAACCGCGACATACTCAGGCTCAAGGTCCTGTGAAGCGGTTGGGTTATTGTTTCCAAAGATGCGAATACCGGCGGCACGGAGACTTGCTTCTTTACCATTCCAGGCGGTGAAACGCATCGTGTTTACATCTGCCTGAGTAAGTTTATCGGCGCTGGTACTCATGGATATTACACTTACACTACCTTCCGGATCTACACTGTAATCATCCAAAGGTTCGCCTTCATTAGCGGTGAGTACCATGCTGCCATCGGGTGAAAAGCAAATCATATCAGGCAATGCACCTACTTTCAACTTATTCAATAGTTTTCCTGCCGTGTCAATAAACAATACATAACCATCGTTGGTCTTTACCAGATCTTCCACAGCTAAGGCAATAATTCCTTTGTACACGGCAACACTGTTGATACCTCCATGAGGAGCCACGTCAAACTGACTTATTTCTTTGATGGAAGAAGGATTACTGAAATCGAGGATGTGTACTTTTGATTTCAGCGAGTTTGACACAAACATCCGTTTGCTTTGTGCATCATAAGCAGATATTTCAGCCGAATTTCCGGTGCCGCTGATGGCATAAGAACTGAGCAGTTTCAAGTTCAGATTCTTTCTCGGGGCAGGTGCTTTAATATCATCATCCTTCAGGTATATAATTTGTTCTTTGATGCTTCCTGAAACACCATTTATTACAGAGGAAATGCGCAGTGCGAAATACTCATCCGCTTCGGCATTTGCGTCTTTATTTACTGCAAAACGAATGCTCTTGCTTCCATTGAAATTCCCGCTAAATAAAAGCGTAGTATCTTTCCAGAAGAAGTCAGAATCATTTTTAGCAGTTCCAAATTTGGGCACCAAAACTACCCGAACCTGAACGGGATTAGTGTTCGCGTTACTCACTGATACCGTGACGGAAATGCTGTCTGTAGCTTCGGATAAAGACTGCAGATTGCTGCTCAGCACGGCAACAGGAATAGTGGGTAATGGAGCTGAACCCGGACTGGCAAAAATATCCGTAGTGCCATTCCATGTGGCTATTTTACCTGCTGCTACCTTCCAATTACCTGCTACATTATTGTCGTTTCTATAGTCAATGATTTCCAAAGAAGTTCCACCTCCGTCAGGAGTTGGCGGTCCTAAGGGCCAGGGTGCTGCATCATCATAATTTACGCTGTCAATTAACTGTCCTTCCGTATTGCGGATAAACAGTGCTTCACCACCATTGCTTAACGCGTCAAGGTATTGAAGGAAGTTCTTTCTGTAAAATCTTTTGCATGCAGCAGAGTCATGCCCTATAAGTACAAAAGATCCGGGCGCGACGCTCAGCTCCGGAAGCTGTGTAGTAAGTCCGTTATGAAAGGTGAATCCTCCAATCTGTGCGATACCGGTTCCGGTATTCATTACTTCTATAAAATCAAGCGTATCAGGATCATTACTTGGGGAATTATACATGATTTCAGTAATCACCAATGAAGGTCGCGTATTGTTAAATACGAATGAATAAGTTAACGGAATGAGCGGGGCATTCCCGGCAGTATCTTTTACTGCTGTTGAAACGCTGATGTTATAATACCTGCCTATTACTATGGCCGGGTTCAACTTAAGGGTTACGGTATCCGGTCCCACCGTTGTGCTGCGTTTGGCTGAAACAATTCCATTGATGCCTGAGTAATTTTTAGTGCTATCTGCATCTTTCCCAAGCTCTTCATTAAAATAGAGTTGTATGGTGTTTACATCAGAAACCTTCCCGCCCAAAAGACGAGGCGGTGTTTTATCTACGTTGCTACTGATCAAAGAAACGTCTTCCCAGGCCGCCCAGTCATCGTTGCCGTTTTGTTTAGCCATCAGGCGCAGGCGCACATGGGTTTTACCTGAAGGCACACTTACCTGCACTTTATTCCAGGCATTACTGCTTTTATTCAGGTTTATATAATTAGAAAAGTTCCAGGTCGTTCCATTATCATACTCTACTATATAACCTATGGAGTCGGTGGCATCAAAGCCGTATGAAAAATAATAGAAGCTAAGTTCATTGCTGTTATATGCTGCGATATTCACGGCATCAAAATCCATATAATGCCAGGGAGATTGAGAAGCAGAGGTGGGGTTGGTAACCGGGTTATCCAGATCGCGCATCGCCCACAGCATTTTCCCGGTTCTTGCCATAGCCTTCACAGCTCCGGCTGGCGTTGTAGATGAGCCGACCTCGGAGGTATCTGCCCATTGGTCATTCAGACTAATGAAATTATACCTCTTAAAATTCAAGGTAAACTTCCAGTTATCTGAACCGGTTCCTTCAAAGCCCTGAAACTGTTGGGCACTTAGACTCACTGCCATAAGCAGCAAGACTGAAATTAAATAGTACTTAATGTTACGCATGACGGCATAAAAAACCGCCTTTAAAATTATCTTAAACTTTCGTGCGTCTTTGTTATTTGTTAAATTAGGCTAAACTTAATGTTAGAAACATGCTCTTTTGTTAATGAACTATTGCTCCCGTCTTATCATACAGCCTGAACTTCACCAGCTCAGAGGGGAATCCTTGGCGAAAACAGGCCGTATCGCCATTGGCCTCATGCCCGGTACGCAATAGTTCCGGTTTCAGAAAGGCGCTCAGGTATCGGTACAGCACCCGGGAGCGTTGCAAACCCCGGTTCACCCCAGCTGCTGCCAGGGCTTCCAGGTTGTGATTCAATCCAATAATCTGAATTGTGATGCCGGAATCCTGTAAAAGGCGGAAAGAATCGAGTAAAGCAGGCGCCTTTTTGCCTACGGCCAGTAAAGTGTCTTCAGGAAGAAAACCAAAGCTGCCATCGTAACCCCTGCCGTTTAGATGGAGCAACCCATCCTCTGCGTCATGATAATGAAACACCCAAGCAGTGATTATACCCAACAGGCACAAAAGCAATACTGTGGCCATGAATTTCCGGTACTTCCTCATCTTAGATCCGCTATCTGTGTATATCTGAATACATCCTTGTGGACCATGTAATAACGTCAATGATGGTAACGGATTGTTGCTTCATCAGTGAATGTGGACAAATTAAACATCTTTGACTGCTGAAAATCAAAGCAGCGCGAACCAATTACATAGCCGTGGCTCACCGGGAGTGAAACGAAAGTCTATTGGCTGATATCAGGCCAAATATATTCTGGATATCAAATAAACAATACCAGCCATAATGGCACTGACAGGTATCGTAAGAATCCACGCCCAAAGAAGGCTTCTGGTTACACCCCAGCGCACCGCGCTCAGGCGCTTGGTGGCACCTACGCCAATGATGGAACCGGTGATGGTATGCGTAGTACTTACCGGAATCCCCATTTGCTCGGTCATAAACAGGGTCATGGCACCGGCTGTTTCTGCGCTTACACCTTCCAGCGGAGTTACCTTGGTAATTTTAGTACCCATGGTTTTTACAATTTTCCAGCCACCGCTCAGCGTACCCAAGCCAATGGCTGTGTAGCACGCTAATGGGACCCAATTGCCCATTTCACTGAAGTCGCTGATATCGCCATTGGCAATCAAAGCAGCCCCAATAATTCCCATCACCTTCTGTGCATCATTCCCGCCATGTCCAATGCTAAAGGCTGCGGAAGAAACCAGTTGAAGCTTCTTGAACATCGCAGCCATGCGGTAAGTGCTTGGTGTGCTTAATTTTTCTACAACCAAATAATAAACCCAAAAAACAAAAACCAAAGCCAACACACCATATTGAAGGAAACTATTATCAGCCTTGATTATTTCTTCAGCCAGATCATGCTGTAAGTTGACTTTTAGAAATTTGGCCAAACGGACTTCCTGCAAGCGCGAAAGATGCATCGCTGCTGCAACCCTGTGTATCGTGGTATCTCTGTGAACGAGATGATAATCGCTTAGTACGGCATTTAAACTGGTAATTACATTATCAATACTATCACATTTATTTTTCAGTGAATTGTCATAAAACGCCTGCTTCTTTAGTAGATCTAGTTTGATGGTTTTACTGATACCGTCCTTCAATTTTCCTAATTCCAAATCGGCGAATGAAATCTTTCCGGCGATACTGTCTGCTACACCCTTGGCCCCAATAAACGGATATTGAGGCAGATATACTACGGATGCCTGATAATCAGAATTGGCTTTTTCCAGTTTTAATTTTAACGACTCATCTGAAGGATTCTTTGCATAAGCCTGTTTGTATTTCTCCACACGTAGGAATTTGGAAAGATTCTCTTCCATTTTCCTTTGTTTGAAGTGTTCAAACATAAACCAAGTGCCGGCCGCAGCGATAAATATTACGGCACTTTTTAATATGAATTTCTTCTGTATGGTCACTATGGTTATAAACATAGATATTACCATGCCTATCAGGGGAGCGAGGAAAATGAATAAAACCGTTTTGATGATTTTCTCCATTTCTACCACACTGCTGAATGCAACCCATCCTTTGGTCATTAAAGCATGAGTCAACGCTGCTCCTGCAAAGCCTCCTATGAGTGTATGTGAAGATGAAGAGGGAATACCATACCACCAGGTAAGCAGATTCCAGAAAATTGCCGCAACAAGTCCGGAGAAAATCACAGGCAAGGTGATATAACTATCCGCCACCGTTTTGCTGATGGTATTAGCCACAGCATGATCCTTAAATAAGAAGAAAGCGGTGAAATTAAAAGCCGATGCCCAAATTACCGCTTGTAACGGTGTCAGTACTTTGGTGCTGACTATAGTGGCGATGGAATTCGCAGCATCGTGAAATCCATTGATATAATCAAATACCAGGGCCAGGATGATGATGACAACAAGAAGCGACATGTTGTGAGGCTTGCGTCTTGTTTAAGCGTATTTCACAATGATGGTTTCGATCACATTGGCGGCATCTTCGCACATGTCGGTAGCCGTTTCCAGATTGCTCAAAACCTCTTTCATTTTGATCACCTTGATGGCGTCTTTTTCTTCTTCAAAAAGACGTGCAATTGCGGTGTCGAAAATATCATCGGCATGGTTTTCAATGCTGTTGATGCGTACGCAGGCTTCTTTCATTTTGCCGGGTTTTTTCATGTTGCGCAACTCGCGAACAGCCACATCAAGTTCAATGCTGGCCTGCAGGATGAGTTCCGACAACTTCTTAATAGCCGGAGTCAATTCATTGATCTGGTATAAATCGATGCGCTTGGCGCTGCCATGCACGTAATCAATGATATCATCCAGGGCGGTGTTCAGGGCATGGATATCCTCACGGTCAAAGGGCGTAATGAAGGTGCTGTTTAGTTCGTTGAAGATTTCATGGCAGATAGTATCACCATGGTGTTCCATCCGTTCGATCTCGCGGATCATTAACTTGCGTTGCTCCGGGTCATTGGTGTTCACCATTTTCTCCAACAGTGTGGAAATAGCAACCAGATTCTCTGCTGCCTTGTCAAATAAAGGAAAGAACTTCTTTTCTTGGGGAATTAGAAAGGACAGGATGTTGGCCATGTTTTAGAGTCTTCGAATCAATAAATTCATCTTTTCCATTTCTTTACTCCTATGTTACTTTAATGTTATCTATTTGAGATGATCGCATAAAAAAGGCTCCGCTTTTCAGCGAAGCCTTGAATGTTCTCTGTGTTAAAGAATTTTATCCTTCGATCAGACGAACCTGAACAGCGTTCGGTCCTTTACGGCCCTGTTCAATTTCAAACGATACCCTGTCGCCTTCGTTGAGTTTACCGCCAGAAAGGCCGGTGATGTGAACAAAGACTTCTGTACCGGTTTCGTCTTCTTTGATGAAGCCATAACCTTTGGTAGCGTTGAAGAATTTAACTACTCCTGTTTTCATTGTGTTAATTTGGTATTAAATGTTGGTATTTGGTTTGCTGTTGGTCCCAGAACGGGGGTTTTCCGGAGTGGAATTTGCCGGTTTGTGAGTTTCTCTATGCTGCGAAGATAGGTTAAATCTTCTTCTGTACAGAAAGAAATTGCGCGGCCTTCAGAACCGGCCCTTCCGGTACGACCGATTCGGTGTACGTAGGTTTCGGCAACTTCCGGAATATCAAAGTTAAAAACGAAGGAAAGCCCGTCCACGTCAATGCCGCGCGCTGCGATGTCTGTTGCAACCAACACGCGCAGCTTGCGATTCTTGAAGCCATTGAGCGCCTTCTCACGGGCTCCCTGTGATTTGTCGCCGTGTATGGAATCAGCGGGAATGCCGCTCTTCACCAGGTCTTTGGCAATGCGGTCGGCACCGCGCTTGGTGCGTGTAAACACCAGGGCGTGATCCACATCCAGGTCTTCCAGCAATTGTTTCAGCAGGTTGCGCTTGTCTTCTTTGGCCACTTTGTACACTTCCTGCGTTACAAGCTGGGCCGTGCTGTTTTCACGGCTCACACTGACCCGGACCGGACGGTACAAAAGTTCTTCAGAAAGTTTCTTTACTTCAGCGGGAACCGTTGCCGAAAAGAATCCGGTTTGCTTTTTCACAGGAAGTTTGGCCAGCACCTTCCTGATGTCGTGGATGAAGCCCATGTCGAGCATGCGGTCAGCTTCATCAAGCACAAAGTAGCGCACCTGATCCAGATTGATCAAGCCTTGATTCATCAGGTCGAGCAAACGGCCCGGAGTTGCTACCAGAATATCCACGCCGCGACGCAGCAATTCTTCCTGTGGTCGTTGGGAAACGCCGCCGAAAATTACGGCACTGCGCAGGCCGAGGTATTTGCCATAATCACGGTAACTGTCCAGAATTTGTTGTGCCAGCTCCCGGGTTGGGGCCAGTATCAGGGCCGGGGGCTGTCCCGGTTTTCCTTTCACACGCGCTTCACTCATCAATTGCAGCATAGGCAGGGCAAAGGCCGCTGTTTTACCGGTGCCGGTCTGTGCGCAGCCGAATAAATCTTTCCCCTCCAGCAATGCAGGGATGGCCTGCTGCTGTATGGGCGTCGGATGGGTATATCTGAGTTCATTGAGCGCCCGCATCAGCGGTTCACTCAGGTTTAAATCTTGAAATTGGGTCATAAATGGTCATCGTCGGTGCCGAGGCCCGGCCGGTAAAAAAAGAAATCAGATGAAACGGTTGTGGGGATTCAGAGACTAATTATTCAACGGCAGAACAGAGGCGTTCGCTAAGGCAAAGGTACTACCAATAATCCGGTTTGCCTAATACCCGGGCTTAAACCTGGTTAAGCAACTGTTTCTGTCATCCATATTGCGCTTATTTCCTGCAAGCCAATGGGCATATCGTACATGAGAAGCCCTTGTTTCTTATCTTGCTGCCATGCGCTTCCTCTATTACTTCGGATGGTTGTTGTTCATGTTGCTGGAAATAGCATTGGTGTATTTCATCATGCCCATGCCCGGCAGCCAAACCATGAACAGCCTGCCCCTGGCCTACTTCCTCTATTGCTGGCGCTGGCCTTTGCGGCTGCTTGTGCTTGGCCTCACCACCTATGCCTGGCGAAAGTTGCCGCGCAAAATCCACTGGACTGTGGCGCTGCCTTTGCTTCCTGCCGCCGTGGTTTGCTACCTGTTCAACGGGCCTATGAGCGCCTCGGTGATGTTTAAAGAACCGCGCATTCTTAAAATGAAAAAGGCTGCTGCGAATACCGTTCCGGGAAATAAACTGGTGCTTGGCGTGCTGCTGAACGGTCAGGCTGCCGCCTATCCGATTCAATATATTGCCTACCACCACCGTGTTGCCGATACACTGGGCGGAAAGGCTTTATGGGTTACTTACTGCTCTGTGTGCCGCAGCGGACGTGTGTTTGAGCCTTTGGTAAACGGGAAGCCTTCAAAGTTTCGCCTCGTGGGAATGGATCATTTTAATGCCATGTTTGAGGATGAACTAAGCGGAAGCTGGTGGCGTCAGGTCAATGGAGAAGCCGTGGCGGGGCCCCTGAGCGGAAGCAGCCTTCCTGAAATTCCCGCGGTACAAATGAGTCTTGCTGAATGGCTCAGGCTGCATCCAGACAGCAAGGTGATGCAACCGGACCCCTATTCCACCAAGTACTACGAGCGGCTGAGCCAATATGAAACCGGTGGCAGCAAGAGCGCGCTTACCTGCAGCGATACGGCAGACTGGCAATCCAAAAGCTGGGTGGCTGGTGTCGTCTGGAAAGGAACATCCAGAGCGTATAACTGGAAACAACTGCAGAAGGCGACTCTCATCAATGACACCCTTGCCGGAACGCACATCGCCTTGCTGCTCTGGGGAAAAGGACAAAACCTGAGTGCCTGGCAGGTGTCCGGACAAGCGGAGCTTGTTGGCGACAGCATACGGTGTGCAGGCAAGCGTTACGACCTGGCCGGCAGAGGCGCACAGGGTAAACTAAAAGCCATACCCGTGTATCAGGAATTTTGGCATAGCTGGAAGGAATTCCATCCCAAAACAAGCAGGCATTGAGTCGTTTTAAATTATTGGATAATGAAATGATTTTAATACATTCGCAGTTGTTGTATTTATTTCATCATTATATGTCTGTCAATCAAAACCTCATTGATGCCATCTGCATTTTAGATTTACCGCGGGTTCGCGCATTGCTTTTGCGAAATGGCACGTATGCAATGCAGGATCCGGCAAGTTTTATCAAGAAGCTGGAATCTGTATTCCTACAATTAAAGGCAAACGGCGATGATTCCTTGCTTGCCTTCCCGGGTGCCTGTAACTCGAAAATATGCGACAATACCGGCTGTCCGGGCTACTTATTCATTGCAGTCCATTCCGATTTGAGTTTCAACCTCATATTTGAAGATGCACAATGTGCGACACAATGTATGGACTTCAAGGAACATGGTATTGCCGTTCCCCGCGGGGAGAGCCTATCACTGAATCCAAGTATATTCCGTGAACCGGAACCGGTTGCCCAAAGCGGTCTGGAATACCTGCTCCTCTGCGGACGTTGCAAGGAAGCTTCCCAGGATTTACTTCAGTTCCATGACCGTGTGATTGATAAGCACTACTATTTCAGTTGGCTGGAAAAATATCAGGTGTTGTTTGAGCGCATAAAGGGCCATCACAAGAAAGACCCGATACGTGATTTCCGCGATTTATACACCCTCATGTCTGATTTGAGGCGTTATATCGGCTTGTCCGATGATGCCGCCAAAGCCGTATCAGCATTCCCCGGACCGAATGCCCCTGTGGATGCACTCAAGCAATGGTGCCTCACTTATGAAGAACTTTGGGGCGAGTTATTCCTTTGTGATTTTGAAGGAATGAACGGGAAAAGCCCGGAGCAATCAAAGCCGTTCAAATTGGATGGACTGCAAATCGCCCCTTGTGATTTTATCCATGTAATTCGATTTAACCATTTGTATCTGGATTCCATCGGAAATGTGGCTGAGCCGGAGGAAATTGCGGTATAATCAAAAACCTATTAAACATCATGAATAATTATACATTTACAAATAACCTGTTCGCTTTTATCTTGTCGGTATTCATCTTTACTCTTGAATTAACTGCCCAATCCGGCCGAGAATACAAGCTCAGAGATTTACATGGAACGGTGCTGATTACCCAGAGCCTGAAACGATACAGAGATACCTTGGTATTTCAACAGCCCCACACTAATAGCTTTCGGAAAATCCCTGTAAGATCTATTCAAAGTATCAACGGCCATCACCCGGACTCCGCGGGCTTGCGCAATCAGCCATACCCCACGGAAACCGCCGCGCTGATCCGCCTGCGCAAAGGTCAATTGGTTTCCTTCTGGGTCAGACCTATTACCACATGCCTGGCTCTGGTTTTTTCGAATGCATATCTTCCTATCGCCATTACCGGAGGCGGAGTTTCCCTTATTACTTATTTATCGAGTTATGGGGGAATCAGGAAGATGAAGAAGTATCAGAAAACACCGCTGGTGCTGAACTATTAAGCATACGTCGCACATGACTGAACCACTTATTCCGAGCTTGCCGACTCATGCCTTGGTTCTTTTAAGATGTTCCTTTCCGGACAACTTCTGAAAACAAGGATGAAGCGCACTGAAACAGACAAGGCAGATTCCAATGCAGCACCACAACCTGCCCCGAACGGCAAAAAGGGAATTCGTGGCTTTTATGAAAAATACGTGGATTATATCGACAGTATTTTGGGTCTGCTTGCTGTTTGGCTGACCCTGCTCATTTTCGTTCAATTAGGATCTAATCTGCCGGAGCTCCGTTGGCCGCTGTTTCTGGACGAAATCCTGTTTTTCTGCCTGATTTATCTCCTGATTTTTATCACCATTAAAAAATTACGCCCATTGGTTTTTGTATTTATTCTGGTTGGCAGTGTTTATTTATTCTCTCAAATTGTATTGGATGTGTACCAGGATTCCATAGATAAGACCAAAACCACGCAAAATCAGAACATCAACATAGAAGGCGGCGGTTTTATCCATGCACTTCTCGGCCCGCAAAACAACGCAAACAGGAGCAGTGGTCTGGATAGCCTGAACCAAAGGAATGAACTACTGCTCCAAAGGTTGAACAGGCTGGAACGGAGCCATGACTCGCTCTTGAAGATTTATCAAAAGGAAAAGTCGACAACCCAATAATCCGATGCGTTGAAATCAGTACCGGGCGCATGAAAACCATTGACTGCGATGATTCCATGAATGAACATACGGCAAGTGCATTTGGTGTTTATCCGGGTACGTGGTAAATAAAAAACTGTTCAGGGTGTTGTTCATCGGCTGATTCTGCGCATCTTTGATACTACTGCTGCAACAGGATTGGTTTGTACATTCCGGGTGCTGCCCAAACGTTCATCAAAACCACCGTTCCCATGCGTGCCTTCATCAACAACTTCTACAGCCGGGTTCTTTCCGAAACAACCCAAAGAAAGAGCGAGCGAATAGCTCTGTTCATTGCCATAGGCAGCTTCGTGCTGCACCTGTTGCTCATTTTATTGGTGGATCTGGGTGTGATACATCTGGAAAAACCTTCCGGGTTGCTGAAAAACCCTATTGCCGCTATTTACACCCCGTTTTCGTTCATCCTGGTGTATGAAGTGTATCTGCTGGTGTATTACCTGCCTCGTTCCTTCACCACCTACATCGGGAAACAATATGAAATTATCGTGCTGATCATCATCCGTCGCCTGTTTAAGGATTTTGCCGGATTATCCATTACGCCCGATTGGTTCAAGAGCCCCGGCGACCTTCAGTTTACCTATGACCTGATGAGTTCACTCCTGCTGTTCTTTCTCATTTATCTGTTTAACCGGCAGAACAAAAGCAACTACATCGCCCCGGAATACGATGAACGAAAACTGCAGGGGATGGCACGCTATATTCATATCAAAAAGATCATCGCTGCCTCGCTGGTGCCGGTGCTGCTATTTCTTTCGCTGTATTCATTGACTACCTGGCTCGACGCAAGCATCCGCGCTGCCGGGGCAGAAGACTCTTTTAAAAACATCAATAATGTATTCTTCGAGCAGTTTTTCGCCATCCTGATTGTGGTGGATGTTATTCTGCTGCTCTTCTCCTTCTTCCATACCGACGAATTCCATAAAGTAATCCGCAACTCGGGCTTCGTGATTTCCACCATCCTGATTCGCTTGTCCTTTTCGGCCCATGGACTCATGAACAACCTGCTGATTATTTCCGCCATCGTGTTCGGTTTGTTCATTCTGTTCATCCACAACAAATTCCAGGATCATCTGGATGCGGAATCAGCACGGGTGAAGCCGTAAAGCAAACTTTTCCCTGCCGGATTTTGTTCTGCCCTTACCTGCTTCATGTCCCGTATCTTTCTCTCCGCGCGCTGGGAACACCTCATCATGGCCAATTACGCCGTGGATACCGAGTCCCTGAAGCCTTACCTCCCCGCCGGGGTGGAGTTGGATGAGTTCCACGGAAAAACATATCTGAGCCTCGTTGGGTTTATGTTCCGGAATATCCGCCTGTTCGGGGTCCCGATTCCGTTCTTCGGAAGTTTTGAAGAAATAAACCTGCGCTTCTACGTAAAACGCCAAACACCTGAAGGACTCCGGCGCGGCGTGGTGTTTATCAACGAAACGGTTCCATACCGCCCTGTGGCCTGGCTGGCGAACAAACTGTATAAAGAGCACTATACAGCGGTTCCTACCAAACATCTCATTAAAGATCAGGCGGAAACCTTATCGGTGCAATACGCATGGAAACGGCACAAGCGCTGGCACAGGCTTTCTGTGGAAGCGGAACATAGGTCCCGGCACATGGAACCGGGCAGCGCCGAGGAGTTTATCTTCGAGCATTATTTCGGTTATACCCGCATTAGCGAAACGGCGACCGAGGAATACCGGGTGCAGCATCCGCGCTGGAACATCAGGCCTGTGCTGAAATATGCGCTGGATTGCGATTTTGCCGATATGTACGGCCCGGCGTTCGGATTTCTGAATAAACAGCAACCCGATTCCGTAATGCTGGCCGAGGGTTCTCCCGTTCAGGTATTGTGGAAACGTAACCGCATCTGAAGCAGGCCATGGAAGCGCATGATATTGACCGCATCATCGAAATGGCCTGGGAAGACCGCACGCCCTTCGAAGCCATTGAAGCACAGTTCGGGCTGCCGGAATCGGCGGTGATTGCTTTAATGAGAACCAACCTGAAACGCAGCAGTTTCAATTTGTGGCGGAAGCGGGTGAACAGCGGTGTGAGTCAGAAACACGCCAAAATCAGAAACCCCGAAATATCCCGACACCGCTGTAGCCGGCAGAAGGCAATTTCAGGAAATAAAATCAGCAAGCGTTAGCCGTTTTCGCCTCGAAGAACGCTTCCTCGCTGAGGATGTTCATGCAGCCCATACATCATTTCAAATCCTTCCACTGCGGCAATACATCCCCCGGCAGGAACTGATCTCCGTTGCATTCCAGCGGATTGGCATCCCGGGCGGCTTTGGAGATGATAAAATCTTCACGTTGTATAGGCAAACTGCCGGTCAAATTGCTGAATGCTTTGTCTGTAAGGGTCAGAATATAGGAAACCATGCGGCCCTGATGGGTGGGGTCATTCACAATCACTGCCACATCTGAGTAGGTCTGAACGCCAATATGTGTACCCAGATATTCGCCTTCACTCAGCCTGTCGCCTACCTGAAACATGCGGGCAGCGTTCAGGTGAAAGATGACAAAGCGAAAAGCCGGAAAATCGGTAGAAGCAATTTCAATTTTGCTGCCGGCCCATTCCTGTTCAAATCGCGTTATGGAACCGCTGATGGGAGACCAGATGGGCAGGGTGTACCAGTTGGTGGTGTCCAGCGGTTGGAAATAGTGCTTCATACTGCGGCATGATTCGGTAAAATCACTGTAATCGTGCCCTACCGATGAGCGATACAACGAAACCCGCGCAATACGTGCGGCATCCGTATATAAAGAAGCGATCTTCGGTATGCCCTGGCTGTCCGGATCCCAAACCTCCGAGTTACGCGGGCTTGGGTCCTTGTCCTTTTTACAGGAATACAGGCGCAGAAACAATACCGCAAGCGTGAGCATCAGCAACCAAAGAAGCCAGCGTCCCATGTGCAACAGCTAAATTAAACTGCATATAACGCCCTGAGCGCTTGTGTTCACGGGCAGGCTCACTTTCGACCTGAACCTCACACATAAATTCATGAAACAAAACGCTCTGTTCTGTTGGATTTACTGATTCTTTTTTAAACCATATTTGTTGGCGAAGCTTGCTCCCGGTTAAACGTACGGGGATTTCCGCATCCAAACACCGTGACCCTCGAGGAATTATACCATAAGTTCCATGTGCAGGTATATAACCTTGCGCTGCATTATGTGCAGCACCCTGAGGATGCAGAAGAAATCACCCAGGATGTGTTTGTGAAGGCACACGCCAAACTGTCCACGTTTCGCGGTGAAGCTGATGCGGGCACCTGGATTTACCGCATTACCATCAATACATCGCTCGATTATCTGCGCGCCAGGAAATCGGGTAGGAGCGCTTTCTGGCTGCGTGTGGTCAGCATACAGGGCAAGGGCAAAGACCCGGAACCAGCAACCTTTTTGCATCCTGGCATCACTATGGAACATAAGGAAGCGCTAAGCGCCTTGTTTCAGGCCATCAACAAACTGCCCGAACGTCAACGCAGCGCCTTGATTCTGCTCAAACTGGAAGGCCTCAGCACAGCGGAAGTCGCCCGGATCATGAACCTCTCAACTAAGGCACTGGAGTCTTTGTTTCAAAGGGCTAAAACACAATTGAAATCCATTTTAGATCAATCGAAGGAAAATGAATGATCATACGTCTAATACGACTATGGAAGACAAACTGGAACTTCTGGACCGGGTACAACGTGTTCCACATGGCAACAGCCTGCCGGAAATCATGCATCGCATTGCACAGCGCGGTCAAAGGATGCCAAAACACTATCTGCTGGCGGCCGCTACGCTGCTGCTCCTGCTGCTGAGCGCGGATGTGCTGGCTGCCTTTAAACAAAAACGGGAACAGGGCCGCAAGAATCTGGAAACCCTGTTGCCCATGAACCAAAGCTGGTCGTACGATGAGTAAACTGCGTTTTTATCAATACCTCAGTCTCGCACTGCTGGCGGGTAATCTGTCCCTGCTGTGGCTGCACTTCTCAGAAAAGAAACCGCGACATGACGGACCGAGGAATGAAATTATCCAAAGGCTGCACTTAGATGAGGCCCAGGTGAAGCAATACGATGCTTTGATTCAGCAACATCGGAAATCCTTGTTCGCCTTGGAAGATGCCCTGCAACAACAACGCAAGGCGCTCTACAGCAGCATGGACAGCGAAGCGTTACGCGACACGCTGTTGGAGTCTGTAGCTCATACCCAACGGGCTATAGAACAACTTCACTATGCCCATTTTCAGGATATACGTGCCCTCTGCACTCCGGCACAAATGCCTTTATTCGAACAACTGACCCGCGACCTGGCTTCGATGTTTGGAAAAGGTAAACGTGGTGAAGGACGCCCCAAACCATGAAATACCCGGGCCTATTACTGCTGCTGCTTCCTGTGTACAGCAGCGCACAGCAAACGCTTTCCGTTCAGCCACAATGGC
Organism: Bacteroidota bacterium; assembly: GCA_018969565.1. GTDB lineage: Bacteria > Bacteroidota > Bacteroidia > NS11-12g > UBA955 > REEB481. The sequence goes on from JAGWYC010000004.1 coordinate 16,364, forward strand.
GCGGAAACTTGCTTGAAACAGGCAGGTTCTATCCCGGCCCGCAAAGCGGCGACAGCCTGCGCATTGATGTACTTCGTTTTTATCTGGGCGTTCTGCCTTCCGGCGAAGCCATAAACCACAGCTATCATCTGATAGACCTGGCTCATCCGGAAAGCATGCACATTCCGCTGAAACCTGAAATGGCGCAAACGCCCTTTACCCTGCTGCTCGGAGTGGACAGCATGACCCAGATGGACGGAGCCGGTGGTGGAGCCCTCGACCCCACACAAGGAATGTACTGGACCTGGCAGAGCGGCTATATTCACCTGAAACTGGAAGGGATTCTGCACAAGGCTGAGGGCAGGAACATCCCGTTCAGCTACCATATTGGTGGTTTTGAAGGAAAAGATAATACCCTTCAACGCATCCCTGCCGACCAAAGCGGTATCCTGAAACCCAGGCTCGACATCCTGTTCCGGAAACTTGACCCTGCTCTGCTTCCTGAAGTGATGAGTCCCGGTACCAAAGCCGTTATGATTTCTCGTGCCTGGAAAGATTGTTTTTCTTCTGAACCATGAGCCGAAGACATCGTATCATTCTGGTATTTACTTTATTGTCTGCATTTGCTTCATACCAAAATTACGATTTAAGCATTCCGGCGCATTTCCCTCCGTTGCATTACAACCTGAAAAAGAATCCCCTTAGCGAGGAAACAGTGCAATTGGGCAGGCTGCTGTTTTATGACCCGATCTTGTCTGCCGACAGCAGCATTTCCTGTGCCTCCTGTCATTCATCGTATAATGGCTTTGCACACACGGACCATAAGCTGAGTCATGGCATTCATGACCTGGTGGGCACGAGGAATGCGCCGGCCCTGTGCAACCTGGGCTGGCAACCGCTGTTTATGTGGGACGGCGCACATCGCCACCTCGACATGCAGGCGCTGGCCCCCATCAGCCATCCCCGGGAAATGGGATTTTCTATTGCCGGCGTGGTGCAACGCTTAGAAGAGAATACACATTACCGACAACACTTCTACCGCGCCTTTGCCGACAGCAACGTGAGCGGTGAACGGGTATTGAAAGCACTGGCGCAGTTCCAGCTCACCCTGATTTCCGCAGATTCGAAATACGATAAGATGCTACGGGGGCAGGCGCGGTTCAGCGAACAGGAGGCCAGAGGATATCAACTGTTCCGGAAACATTGCAATGCCTGCCATGCCGAACCACTGTTCAGCAACTACCAACTGAATGCCAACGGATTGCCCCCTGATGCACTGCTAAACGACACCGGCAGAATGGGCATTACAGGGAAAGCAGCAGACCGCTATCGGTTCAAAACCCCTTCTCTGCGCAATCTTTCCTATACTTTTCCTTACATGCACGACGGGCGTTTCCAGACCTTGAGCGCCGTGATGCAGCATTACAGCGAAGGAGTATCAGCGACTTCCTCGCCCGGCACTGCGCTGCCCGGTCCTTTGAAGCTGAGCAGTACCGAAAAAGTGGACTTGGTCAGCTTCCTCCTCACACTGAATGACTCCGCGTTTGTATTCAACCGGAAGCACGCATACCCCATGGAATTAAGAACGTATTGGAAGAAATGAACCGATTCCTGAAACCGCACTCTGGAAATTCACTTTGGAAACGAAGGTTTTCGAAGCATTTAACGTCTAAACAACTAATGAGCACCATAAACCCTCGCCGGCATGCGGCATTTCTGCTTCTTTTTGGGTTTGCAGGAACAGCTATGGCACAGTACCAGACGCTGCACATTCCACAAGCTTTATATGGGAAGGAGTTTCAGCTCACCCTGAAAGACAGCTTCCGGCAGTTGCGTCCGGGCAATCAGACCATCACTTCCGGTGTGAACGGCGATTTCTGGGGCCCTACCCTGTTCATCAACAAGGGTGATACCGTGCGCATGGATGTGCTGAATAAGCTGAACGATTCTACCACCCTGCACTGGCATGGTTTTCACCTTCCCGCCGTGATGGACGGAGGGCCGCACCAGGTCATTCCGCCCAATACCCGCTGGAAGCCCTACTGGAAGATTACCAACCAGGCCGCCACCTACTGGTATCATCCGCACCTGCATGAGATGACCCAGGAGCACATGACCAAAGGGCTGGGCGGGCTGATTATTGTACGCGATAGTGTAGAAGCGGCTCTTGCGCTTCCCCGCACCTATGGAACAGACGACATCCCGCTGGTACTCAGCAGCAGGCGTTATGATGCTTCCAACCAGTTTGTGTTCACCAATACCGCCTACGGCGATTACCTGCTGACCAACGGCACACCCAATGCCCAATACACGTTTCCCAGACAGATGGTGCGCCTCAGAATACTCAATGCGGAAACAGAAAGAGGCTTCATTCTGGGATTCAGCGATAACAGAACCTTCTATGTGATTGGCAACGACGGCGGCCTGCTGGAAGCACCCGTTTCCCTGACGCGCCTGCCTGTATTTGTGGGCGAACGCTATGAAATTCTGGTGGATTTAAGCGGGCTCAGCGAAGGAAGCACCCTGGACCTTAAAGCCTATAACTCCGGGCAAACCCTCGGCTTCCCCGGTGGAGAACCCGGAACTGACGGGCAGTTCGGCAGTCTGCTCAACAACAAGGACTTCAGCGTGCTGCACATCATCATCGGCGCACAAACCGCCAAACCGATACTGAGCCTGCCCGCAAGTCTGGTGAAACAAAACTACCTGAGCGCCGCAGATGCCACCAATTCAAGGGCCCTGAGCATCACTGCCGGACAGCCGGCCAACAATCCGTTCCGCTTCGACAATAAGCTCTTCGACATCAACTACATCAACCACACGGTGCTGAAAAACACCACCGAAAAATGGAGCGTGACCAACAACAATGTGTTTGGCCACTGCTTCCACATCCACGACGTACAGTTCAAAATCGTATCGCGCAGCAGCGGACCCATAGGCGCCTATGAATCAGGCTGGAAAGACGCCTTCTTCATCAACCGCAATGAAACGGTATCATTTGTAGCACGATTCTCCGACCAGGCCGACCCGCAGCATCCCTTCATGTACCACTGCCATTTTGGAAACCATGAAGACGAAGGCATGATGGGGCAATTTGTGGTCAGCGAGCCGACTCAGGGTAATGGTCCATCTACTGCAGCATCTAAATTTCAGATTTATCCCAATCCCGTCGGCGACCGGCTGTACCTGAATAGAAGCGAAGCCCCGGATGGGGTTTATTATATCAGCATCATCAGTGCCTCCGGTAAAACAGTCATGATGCTGCCCCGGCCTGAACTGCATCAGGGAATTGACGTTTCGCACCTTGCTCCCGGGGTTTATTACCTGCACATTACTTCAGAAAATAAAAAACAAAGCACCGTGTCCTTCATCAGGCGATGAGCACCCTATTCAGCACCCTATTGCTCAGCCTGTTTATGCAGGTGGACAGTCCGCCCGCAGGTGGGGTGCTGTTTCGCGATTTCAGCCTGAAGCAGGCCGGTGGCGGTTATTATACCTCCGCAGCACACAAAGACCTGAAAGGCATGGTACTGGTGTTCACCTGCAACCATTGTCCTTTCGCACGGCTTTATACCCAAAGACTCAACAACCTGGCCCGAACCTGCGACAGTGCCGGGGTTCAGTTGCTGGCCATCAACGCTATGGATACCCTGGTTTATGAAGATGAAACCCTGGAAGCCATGACGCTGCGGGCCAAAACCGAAGGCTGGAAATTCCCCTACTTGCAGGATGCTGACCAAAGCGTGGCTGCCATGATGGGTGCCGTGTGTACCCCACAAGTGTTTATTCTTTGGAAGGAACAGAAGCACTGGGTAATGCGCTACAGCGGAGCCATAGACAGCAACGGACAAGAGCCCGAGTTGGCGGAAGCTTATGCAGCCGAGGCGCTGAAAGACCTGCTTGCCGGGACTATGGTGCGCACCCCATCCACACAGGCCTTCGGATGCAGGATTTACTACAGAAAACAACAACCTTGAACAACCATAAACTTCACCCACTGGCGGCAATTTGCATCATGGCCGCAAGCGCCCTTCAGGCACAGGGACCGGCCATCACCTCATGGCTGCAGAACACCACCAAAACCGGTTCCTATTACAAAGCAGGCAACAGCACAGCCATCGGCAACGGAATTCTCGTAAACTGCCAGAAAGTGGAATATTCTACTGACTGGGTTTATGTGAGCACGCATGGCATCCCGGCCTACCCCACGGGGCCTTTTCAGGACGGAAACCCTTCCCAGGCTTCCGACCAGAATGCGATCTTCAAATTCCCCCTCAACCCACAGCAAAACACCGGAACACCAACCGCCACCACCGGTGGAAATATCGGCGTGTTCATCAACGGCGTGGCGCTGTTTGACTACCGCGACGGCGTGGCCTGGAACACCACCACGAATGCGCTGTGCGGTGGTCCGGGTAATCCACCCTGTCCCGGTGGGCCCGGCGCCACACAAAGCTGGAACCGCGATGCCATCCCGGCGGAGAAACCCGGCTTCGACTGCAGCAAAGGACATCCCGCCATGGGCAACTACCACCACCACCAGAACCCCAGCGCCTTCAAGCTGGACAAGCAGGTGATTTCTACCGTGTGCAACCTCTACGATGCCGATGGTTTGTATGTGATTGACACCACCAAACACTCGCCGCTGATTGGCTATGCGTACGACGGTTTCCCCATTTACGGCGCTTATGGTTACAAGAACAGCGATGGCAGCGGCGGCATTGTGCGCATGAAATCCGGTTTCCAACTGCGCAACATCAGCGTGCGCACCCATTGGGCCGACGGCACCGATGTTCCCGACGGACCGGTGGTGGGCGGCAGCTACCCGCTGGGTTATTTCCGCGAAGACTACGAATTCAAGACGCATCCCGGCGAAGCCGATTACCTGGACGAGCACAATGGCCGTTTCTGCATCACCCCCGAATACCCCAAAGGCATCTATTGCTATTTCGCCACGGTGGATGCCAACCACAATTCCGCCTATCCCTACGTGGTAGGACCCACATTTTACGGGGTGAAAACGGCCGCCAAGGTGACTTCCATTGGTGAGAGCACGACGGTTTACACGCCTTCCAGCAGCGGACTCAGTCAAGAAGCCTTCGGCGCGCTGAACATCCGCATCTTCCCCAACCCGACCAACGATTTACTCGCCGTACAAGCCGGCGGACTTGTTACCGACGACATCCAATTATACCTGTACGATCCCAGCGGACGCCTGGTGCTGCAATCCCATATCAACCCAGGACAAACCATCGCCTATTTCGACACACAGACTTTGTACCCCGGCCATTATACATTGATAGCCCGCAACGGCCAACAGCAATGGACCCGGCAGGTGATGAAGGCAGAGTAACAGCACCCGGAAACCAAAGCACGAACAAAGAGCCGGCCACCACAGCGGGTTGTGCCAAGAATGATGAATAGCTGAGTTGGGGAGTTGAAACACCTGTCATGGTGAGCCCGTCGAACCACAGCTTGCCCCGCCCGAGTGAAGCGAGCGGCGGGGAACCATGGGCGTTTCATAGTTTTATTACAAAATCTCTATGCACCGCAAAAAAAACGTAAACACTTAATTATCAACTATTTAACCCTGTCCCCCGTCTAAACACCTGTTTTTTATAACCAATCCATTTAGGAATTAAACCACACATTCCTATATATTTGGAAAACTTCAGGCCTTTGACTGCCGTAACCCTTGATATCATCCGCCACAAGCAGGAATCCTTCCTCAGGGTGCAGTTTCCTTATGACGAGAAACTGATTTGCCTAGTGAAGAAGCTGGAGGGAGGGCGTTGGAGCCGTACCTGGAAAGGCTGGTTGTTTGAACCACGGGCGGAGAAGTTGCATCAAATTACCGAGCACTTGAACGCCGTCACTGAGGTGGATGATACCGCTGCTGTAAAGGCGCTGGAACAGCGTGATGCTGCGGAACACGCTGCGCAGCAGTACGCGGGGGAGAAACAGCGCTTTTGCGACTGGATGCGCAGCAAACGCTACAGCGACAACACTTTGCGCGTTTATACCGACGCATTAGACAGCTTTCTGCGTTTCATTTCAGGCAAAGCCTTGACCGACCTCTGTCAGGAAGACCTGATTGCCTACAATAACCAATACATCCTGGCCAAGGGCTTGTCATCCGCCTACCAGAACCAGGTAGTGAATGCCCTGAAGTTGTTCTTGCGGGTGAACGAACTGGCACAATTACCGGCAGACAGCCTGCCCAGACCACGCGGCGAGAAGAAACTACCCAATGTGCTCAGCAAGCAGGAGGTAAAACGCATGCTTGAAGCCTTGCCCAACCTTAAGCACCGCATGATGCTCAGCCTCATCTACGCCTGCGGACTGCGCCGAGGCGAACTGCTGAATCTGCAGATCAGCGACATACAATCCGATAGGGGTCTTTTGCTTATCCGACAAGCCAAGGGTAAAAAAGACCGGATGGTACCCCTGAGTGCGAAGTTGTTGGAAAGCCTGAGACAGTATTATCTCCATTACCGCCCGAAGCGCTATTTGTTTGAGGGGCAGGAAGGAGGGCAGTATAGTGAAGCCAGTTTAGCCAAGGTACTTAAAATGTCTTTGGAGCGGGCGGGAATAAACAAACCTGTTACCTTGCATTGGCTGCGACACAGTTATGCCACACACTTGCTGGAAAGCGGAACCGATTTACGATACATTCAGGAATTGTTGGGGCACAACAGCAGCAGAACCACAGAAATCTATACCCATGTCAGCGAAAAGAATCTTCAAGCCATCCGCAGCCCGTTCGACGA
>JAGWYC010000207.1 GCA_018969565.1 Bacteroidota bacterium
GCCCAGGCCGATGCCTCGCTGCGTGTAGATCCCATGTACCTGGACTGGAGCACCTATTTCTACGGAAGCGTAACCAACAACAGCACCTGGATCTACGATACCGACGTAGATAAAAACGATTACGTATATGTAACCGGTTACACCACGGATAAATTCCCCGGGAAAGCCGGCATCTACGACACCACCTTCAATGGGGGCAGTGCCGATGCGTTCCTGTGCCGCATGCCGCTTTCAGGCAATACCATAGACTATTTCACCTATCTGGGCGGAAAGGGTCTGGATTACGCGTATGGTCTTGCCGGCACTGACGATGGCCGGATGTTCATTACCGGTATCACCCAGTCTTCTGATTTTCCAACCACCAGCGGCGTGCTGGAACCAACTTATACAGGGCTTAGTTATACCGGATTCCTGATAGGAGTGAATCCTGACGGCAAATCGCTGATTTATTCGACCTATGTGGGAACCAACGGGCTGGGTACCTGGTCTTTTGCCGTGGATGTAAATGAACGGGGCGAGGTGTTTATTGCTCCCTACACGTTTGGAACCATTACGGTAACACATCCCTTGCTGCCGCCATCTTTCGTGACCGCCGTACCGGATTGCTATGTAATCAAGTTCAATAACAAAGGAAGCAAGATTCTGCAAAGCACCCGATTCGGAGGCGATGGATTTGAATACACCACTTCGGTGTTCGTGGACAAGCGCGACAATATTTACCTCACCGGTTATACCAGTTCCCAAAACCTTCCTGCAACCGGCGGATTCCGCGGATGGGGTGGCAATTTTCAGGGCGGATACGATGGGTACCTGTTTAAAATTGATTCAGCCTTCACCAAATGGATGGTGAGTAAATATCTGGGCACCACAGGCTTTGATTATACCACGGCCGTGACCGTGAATGATGCCGATGAGATTTTTGTTACCGGCATCACCAATGGCAGTGGTCTGCCCAACGCCATCAACAGCCCCTTTGCCGGCGTATATAATGCCTTTGCTATTAAGATGAAGGCTGATGGTACCTATCCATTTTGGTCCAGTTATGTAGGACAGTCGTTCTGGAGCTGGCGTCAGCGCATTGCCGTTACGGTGAAGGATGAACTGATTATGACGGGAAATACGATGGATAAAGCCTTTCCTGTTACCTCAGATGCCTATCAGAAAGTGCTGAAAGGCACGTATGACGGCTTTATTGCGAAGCTGGATCCGCTGGGATACAGGGAATACGCCACTTATTTCGGCGGCAACAGTACAGACTACCTTTACGCCGCGGCTGCCAGGCGCATCGGCTGCGTGACCCACCTGGTGATGAGCGGATATTCCGCTTCCACCGATTTTCCGACCCTGAAGGCCTGGAAAGGTTCCAAAAGCAGCACAACAGCTTACTACAGCGGGGTAGTTGCCAAATGGCGCGACACACTTAAGGTTTCGCAGATTGATTTAGGAAGAGATAAATACGAATGTGATGCCGTATTCGAAATCCTGGATGCCGGCAACAAAGGCGCTTCCTACCGTTGGAATACCAAAGATACTGTTCGCAGGCTGGTGGTACGCAAGCCGGGGATTTACTCTGTGCAGGCTTCCTATGGTTGTGGTGTGAAAGGCGATACCGTGCAAATCTTCCTGCATTATTCGCCTAAAGCCCGGCTGCGCGGCGATACCACCCTGTGCAATAACGACAGCCTCTTGCTGGATGCCGGGAATGATACCATTCCGACAGTGAGCTATTTGTGGAATACCGCGGATACAACAAAGACCATCCGTAAATCAGCACCGGGTAAGTTTGTGGTCACGGTACGCACCCGTTATTGCGGTTCGGTCAGTGACAGCCTCACGTTGTCCCGCCTGCTTACACCTAAATTCGACCTGGGTAAAGACAGTACCGCCTGTCTTCCCGCTCAGGTCAGGCTGGATGCGGGAAATCTAAATAATGCATGCACCTATGCCTGGAATACTGGCGATACCACCCGTGGAATTGTCGCCAATCAGGGCTGGCAATACACCTATAAAGTGCGGGTGAAGAATATCTGCGGAAGCGTGAGCGACAGCGTAACGGTGCGCTATGATTCCTTCCCTGTTTCAAGACTCCCAGGAGATTCTGTGTTCTGTAACCGCATAGATGAATTTGTTAGTACGGGCGGGCAGAATCTCTTCGGTAAGATCCGCTGGAATACTGGCGACAGCAGCATCATCATCCGCGTGAAAAGCCCCGGCAAATATTGGGTGCGGCAGTGGAATTCCTGCGGACAAAGCGCCGACACCATGTATCTCGGGCTGATTCGCTCGCCCAAGGCAGATTTGGGCCGCGATACCCTGCTCTGTAAGGTGGCCTCCTGGACCCTTGCTACCCCGGCTCAGGATTCGGCCGGCTACCTGTGGAACGTCAATCCGGTTAATGCAAGCTCCATCACGGTCAATAAATCTGGACTGGTCCACGTGAAGGTGCAGAACAAATGCGGAGTGGCTCGAGATACAGTTATGATCCGTTTCGGCACGGCCCCGCAGGTTGGGTTGCCAATGGATACGCTCTTGTGCAATGTGGCTTCTTTTGCGGTTACGGCAAGCACAGGAAGCAACAACGATACGTTTTATTGGAATACCGGCAGCCGTGCCAATCCGCTGAATATTACGGCCGAAGGCGTTTACTGGGTTCAGGTGGCGAATCTTTGCGGCACGGCCCGCGACAGCATTCGGGTCGATTTCAATGAATCGCCACAGCTCAGCTTACCCGGCGATGAGGATTTCTGCGACGTAATGAACAGCAGGTCGCTGGATGCCACTTCCGTGAAGGGCAAGGGCAATAAATATCGTTGGAATACCGGAGACGGAACGCCCCGTATCAGCGCAAACACGCCGGGAACTTATGCCGTGAAGGTTAGTAACACCTGTGGCGAAGCAGCAGATTCAGTGCGTTACCGCGTGTTTAATTCGCCGCAGCCGCAGTTGCCTGCTGATACGTCTTTTTGCGGTCCGTTTACCTTGCCAATCAGCATTGCTATGCAGCCGGGCTGGACGCTCACCTGGTCGGATGGGAGCAGCGCACCGGTGTACAGGGCTACTCAGGCCGGCAATGTGCGCGTTAGCGTGCGCAGCGCTGAAGGCTGCATGGGCGGCGATGACATGGATATCTTCAACAGTTGCAATACCCGCGTATTTGTACCCACCGCCTTTACCCCCTCTGTTTCAGCAGGTACGAATGATGTGTTTAAACCGTTTGTGGAAGAATTGGAGCGCTACGAATTGCGCATCTTCGACCGTTGGGGGCAACTGGTGTTTGAAACGAAGAACCCCGATGAGGGATGGGACGGTACTTATCGCGGCAGGCCACTGCCTGAGGGTGTTTATGCCTGGTCATTATATTACTTCGGGGGATATTACCGGGGCAGCATGAAAGGCACGGTGCACCTGCTGCGCTGAGCCTTAGTTTTTTCCAAAGAAAAAAGAAAAGAGGCTCCATAGGCCGGCACCCAGCACCAGAAGTAAAATCAGCATTCTGAACTGATCCTGAGAAACGCTTTTAAGCAGGGTTCTGCCCGCCAGGGTGCCACCAAAACTTACGGTAATCATCCAGGGCAGTTGCAGCCAGAAACCTTCAGGCAATGAACTTTCCAGCCAATAAACGGCAAGGCGGCTGCTGTCCACGCCCAAATCAATGGCTGCGGAAGTGGCTACAAAACTGGCTTTGTCGAGGCCGAATGCGGTAAGTCCCAAGCCGCGGATGGCCCCGCCGGTTCCCAGCAGTCCTGCAGTAAAGCCCGCCGCGCCGCCGGTAAGCACAGCACCGTCTTTGGAAGCCTTTAATTTCCACTTTGGAGCCAGCAGCATCACCGAGGAGAAGAGGCTCAGAAAAATGCCTAATAACAGCGCGGCAGCGCGGTCGTTTACCAATTCAGACAACAGGGCGCCAATCACCACGC
>JAGWYC010000208.1 GCA_018969565.1 Bacteroidota bacterium
AACTGAAAACCACTTCTGAATATGCCGAACAATCCATGCGCGGCGGCTCTGCCCTGGCCAATGACGAAACAGCTCCCGCCACCGGTCCTGCCGCCGAAGTAGGAAATAAAGGCCTGAACAGAAATTACGCCTTCGGCTGGAGCTATGGCCTAGCAGAAACATTCACCTTCATCATCCCCGGTTTTGAGGGAAGAAGCAGCACCGAAAACGTAGGCGGTCGTTCCTCCGGACTTTATGAAGACCTGACCGCTGGAGGCGCTGACCCCGGACAGGCTAAGGAATTTGCCGAACGCGCACCAACCTACTTCGGTGATTTGCCCTTTACCAGTGGCCCGGTATATATGGGCGCAGCCATCATGTTCCTGTTTGTATTGAGCCTTTTTGTGGTGAAAGATTCCATACGCTGGCCCATTATCGCGGCCCTGGCTGTATCGGTATTTCTGGCCTGGGGACGAAATTTTTCCCTGTTAAACGACTTCCTTTTCGACCACCTTCCCTACTACAATAAATTCCGCACGCCCATGATGGCACTGACCATTGCCCAGGTGATGATACCGCTGATGGCACTGCTCGGCTTGCAAAAATGGATGAGCAGCGACGTGAAGCCCGCAGATAAACTGAATAGCCTGAAAAAAGCCGGATTGATTACCGGCGGCTTCGTGCTGTTGTTCGGGTTCATCGGCAGCTTCATGCGCGAGTTTTCTTCTGCGGAAGATGGACAGATGCAAGCCTTCTTGTCCGATGCCCTGCAAAGTGCCCGCGCATCCATGGTGCGCAAGGATTCGCTCCGCTCACTGCTGTTTATCGGACTGAGCTTTGGCTTGCTCTGGTATTGGCTCAAAGGCAGCGTAACAGAACGCATGCTCTACTACGGCATTTTGGCCATCATGCTGTTGGATCTGGGTGGACTTGCCTGGCATTACCTCGGCTGGAAAGACTACAAATTTAAATACCGTCTTGATCCTCAGGTAGAACTGACTCAGGCCGACGAAGAAATTATGGCTGACAAAGACCCGCATTTCCGGGTATTTGAACTCACCCCGAACCGCGACCCCTTTTCCGATAACCGAGGCGCCAAATTCCACAAACTCATCAACGGCTACCATCCTGCCAAGCTGAGTGTTTACCAGGACCTGATTCTGAATCACCTGGGTAAGAACAACCCCCGCGTACTCGACATGCTGAACTGTAAATACTACATCGGCTACGACGACAAAGGTCAGGCAGCGGCACAGCTTCGCCCCACCGCCCTTGGAAATGCCTGGTTTGTGAAAAATCTGCGCTGGGTGGCCGATCCGCGCAGCGAAATCAACGCCCTGAAAGCAGGAAATATGCCTCAGGATACCATCACAGACTCTATGCCTGCGCCACCTTCCGCAGACTTTATGCCCGCTTTTGAAGCCGTAGCTCAGAAAATGAATGGCAGCCTGAACAATGAACAGATACTGGGCAACAGCACTGCTTTCAACCTCGACAGCGCAGCAAGCATCAAACTAAGCAGCTACCACCCTGACACGCTGCGATACAAAAGCAATAACAGCGCAGAAGGCCTGGCCGTATTCTCTGAACTATACTACCCCGGCTGGCGCGCCTATGTGGACGGCAAGGAAGTTCCATACGGCAGAGTAAACTACGCCCTGCGTGCGCTCAAAATCCCCGCAGGAAATCATGAGGTGCTGTTTGTATTTGCACCCGAAAAAGGACATAACTACGGACAAATGGAATTGGCAACCTCGGTATTTATCCTGTTGCTCTTGCCTGCTGCCTTTATCCTTGGTAAAAAGAAAGAACAAGAAGTTGCATAAATCCATGAACAACAAGCTGAATATCATCCTGTTCGGCCCTCCCGGCGCGGGCAAAGGCACACAGAGCGAGAAATTGCTGGCGCATTACCAACTAAAGCATATTTCAACCGGCGACATCCTGCGCGCAGAAAGAAAAGCAGGCACTGAACTGGGTCAACAGGCCAATGCATATATCGAGAAAGGTGAACTGGTACCCGACCACGTGGTGATTGGTATGGTGGAACAAGTGGTTCGGCAGCATCCCGATGCACGCGGTTTCATCTTTGACGGGTTTCCCCGCACAGAAGCGCAGGGTGCTGCATTGGATCAAATGCTGGAGCACCTGGGCATGAACATCAGCATGGTGCTGGCGCTGCAGGTGGATGAAGAAGAACTCACGCGCAGACTGCTGGAACGCGGCAAATTGAGTGGACGTGCCGATGATCAGGACGAGGCGACCATTCGCAACCGCTTCCGGGTGTATAATAATGAAACCTCACCCCTGATTGCTTTCTATGAAAAACAAGGAAAACTACAGCAGGTGCAGGGCATGGGCAGCGTAGATGAAATATTCTACAGCCTTTGCCGTTGTATAGATAATGCTTCTGAAACCCATTAAAATTCTGATATAATGAACCGCAATGCCATTCTGGCGGTAAGTATCGCCGCCGCTTCCCTCTCCCTGTCCGCCTGGCTGCTGAGCAGCGGCATTCGCAATAAGGGCCTGCGCGAAACCGTGGAAGTAACAGGCCTGGCCGAGAAGAACTTCAGCAGCGACCTGGTCGTTTGGCGAGGTAGTTTCAACAAAATGAACATGAGCCTGAAGGATGCCTATCAAATGCTGAAGGAAGACGAGGCCAAAGTGAAGGCTTACCTTAAAGGAAAAGGTGTTCATGACAGCGCCATCGTTTTTTCTGCCGTGGACATCAACCAGGAATATGATTACCAATACTACAACGGCGAAAACCACCGCACCTTTCAGGGATACAGACTCACTCAGAGCGTGAAGGTGGAATCGAAAGATGTGAATGGCATTGAACGGATTTCAAGAGAAGTAACCGAATTGATTGATCAGGGCGTGGAGCTCAATTCTCAGGCTCCGGAATATTATTATACCCGTCTTGCGGAACTTAAACTGGACCTGATAAAACGTGCCACCGAAGACGCTAAAAACAGGGCACAGAAAATCTCCGATGCAGCGGGTTCCGCATTAGGCAAATTGCGTCAGGCAGATATGGGCATCTTCCAGATTACCGGATTACATTCTTCAGAAGAGTTTTCCTGGGGCGGTGCGTTCAATACCGATTCACGCGAAAAAACCGCCCGAATCACCGTCAACCTCAGCTATAACCTGCGCTGAGCCTCGCATCTAAACAATTAGAAAGCCCCGGAATACCACCGAAACTGTGGTGGTACACCGTAGGTTTGTTCCTGCTGATTGCTTTTAACCTTCCCGATTCAGGCCACGGCTTCGACCTTTCTTGCTGGTCTGCATGGATGAGGCAACTGGACACCCGGCCCTTCCACCGTATTTATGATATAGACTGCAACTACCTTCCAGGTTATCTGTACCTGTTGAAGTTTCATGTTTGGCTTATGGGTAGCGCTGAAAATGCAACCCGCCATATTCACCATCTGAAATACTACACCTTGTTGTTCGACCTGGGTGCGGTGTTATTGCTGCTTTCCATGAGCAAGAATCTTAGTCAGCAAAACATGCTGTGGGCTTTATATGTCTTCAATGCATCATACCTGTATAATACACTGAATTGGGGACAGATAGATGCTATCCCCGCGTTCTTTACAATCCTCGCGCTCAAATGCTTCATCATGAAGAAACCGGAATTCGGGATAGCCGCCTATCTCTTGGCATTGAACGTAAAACTACAGATGATCATTTTTACCCCGCTGATGCTTTGGCTGCTCTGGGATACCCTGCGCACTGATTCCCGGCGCAGAATCCTGACAACCGTACTCACCGGGGTCAGCTTTCAGAGCCTGCTCATTCTGCCCTTCCTGCTCGGTGGTTCGATGGTGCCTTTATGGCGTGTGGTCATTGGTTCTGTAGGTTATTTTGAACGGGTGAGTATGAATGCCTTCAACTTTTGGTATCT
>JAGWYC010000209.1 GCA_018969565.1 Bacteroidota bacterium
GACACATCGGAAGTCTGTCCGATGTAAAAGCGATTGAATGAAGATGAATATAAAATATATACGTAAAACATCATAAAAAAAGGCCTCTGTTGGTGCAGAGGCCTTGATTGAATTTGCGGACCCGTAGGGATTCGAACCCCAAACCTTCTGATCCGTAGTCAGATGCTCTATCCAATTGAGCTACGGGTCCATTCCGTTCACCGAAGCAAACAGGGCTGCAAATATAGAGGTTTCCGGTTTGTGTACAAATGCCTGTGACGGAATCTATGCGGCATCTGTAGGGAACGTGGTTCCCATGCCGCGTTTTCAAGGCTTTTGCCTTAAACTTGAGGGTTCAAGTTTCATGACCAAACATATTCTGATCCTCTGCTCCGCGGCGTTGCTCCTTCCGGCATCCGCAGCCGCACAGCGCAAAGGGAAAAACACTGCCCCTACAGCGCCGGTAGCCCCTGAAAAACCGAAAACCGAAAAGGCTTCCATAGCCTCTAAAACAAAAAACTGTGTGCGCATGGACGGTCTGTTTACGCTGTTTCGCGACAGCACCAACGGCAAACTCTACATGCTGGTACGCAAAGAGCAACTCAACCACGAGTTCATCCATTTCACCTATACGGAAAATGGCGCCCTGGCTTCCGGACATCACCGCGGACAATACCGAGGCAGCCAAATCATCAAAGTGCGCAAGTACTTCGAGAACATCGAATTCGAAGCACAGAATACCGGCTTCTACTTCAACCCAAAAAATCCGCTGAGCCGCAGCGCACAGGCCAATATCAGCCACGCCCTGCTGGCCAGCGAAAAAATTGCTGCCTCCGACGAAGCGAAAGGCGAATACCTGATTGACGCCGACGAACTGTTCCTCAGCGAAAAACTACATCAGGTGAAGCCCTCGCCCATGCCCGGCATGCCTCCCGGCAGCTTCTCCCTCGGAAGCCTGGCAAAAAGCAAAACCAAATATGACCAGGTGCGCAACTATCCTGAAAATACCGATCTGGTGGTGCAGTATGTGTATGAAAGCCCGTTTGCGTCAGGCAGCGGTGGCGAAGAGGTTACCGACAGCCGTGCGGTTTCCGTGCTGCTGCAGCACAGCCTGATTGCCATGCCCGAAAACGATTTCCAACCCCGCTTTGACGACCCGCGTGTGGGTTATTTCACCGAAACCGTGAATGATATGACCAGCGAGGAAGCGGTGAATTACCGCGACCCCATCCACCGCTGGAACCTGGTGAAAAAAGACCCCAATGCCGCGGTAAGTGAGCCCGTGAAGCCCATTGTATGGTGGATTGAAAATACCACGCCTGTCGAATACCGGGAAACCATCCGGCAGGCTGCCCTGCAATGGAACATCGCCTTTGAACGCATCGGGTTCAAAAACGCCGTTCAGGTGAATATCCAGCCTGACACAGCCACCTGGGACGCCGGCGATATCCGCTACAACGTGCTGCGCTGGACTTCCTCCCCCAATCCTCCTTTCGGCGGTTATGGTCCCAGCTTTGTGAACCCGCGCACCGGTGAAATCCTGGGTGCCGATATCATGCTGGAATACGTGTTTGTTACCAACCGCCTGGTGCGAGAAAAACTATTCAGCGTGCCTACAGGCATGGAACATGAAGCTGAACACAGCGCCTGCTACGCCGCCGATATGCTGCACATGCAAACCTTGCTGGGCAAACAAGCTTTGGCGATTTCCGGGTCCAATGATGAAGCTGCGCTGAGCAAACTGGTGACCCAAAGCTTGTACTACCTCATCCTGCATGAAATGGGACATACCATGGGCCTCATGCACAACATGAAGGCCTCCCAACTGCTCAGCCCCGCCGAATTAAAGGCCAAAGCCGGCAGCAATGCGGACCTGATTGGTTCTGTGATGGATTATCCCGCCATCAACCTGAACGGCATCAGCACTGGCAGCCTGGATTATTGCCAGACCCGCCCCGGGCCTTATGACCTCTGGGCGATAGAATACGGATACAGCACCGCGCTAAACGACGAAGCTGCCGAACAACAGCGCCTCAATAAAATCCTCGCGCGCAGCGGTGAACCTGCGCTTACCTTCGGTAATGATGCCGACGACATGCGCAATCCGGGTAAAGCCATTGACCCCCGTGTGATGGTGAACGACCTGAGCAACGATGCCATCACTTATGCCGTAGAACGCACCAAACAGGTACAGGCCTTGCTGGATGGCCTTAAAACACGCTACAATAACGGCAGCAGCTACGAAGAACTGAAAGACGCCTTCGCGGTTATCAGCGGCGAATACAGCACTTCTATGGGCATTATTTCACGTTATATCGGCGGTGTTTATGTGGAACGCTCCGGACCGGCTTCAGGCAAACAGCCCTACACTCCGGTGTCTTATGCCGATCAGAAACGCGCCATGGCTGCCCTGAAGGATTACGCCTTCGCCCCCGATGCCATGAAGGTGGACGCCTCGTTGATTCCCTTCCTGCAATCACAACGCCGCGGCTTCAACTTCTTTTCTTCCACGGAAGACCCGAAGATGCACAGCCGAATCCGGCAGATGCAAAGCGGTGTACTCAATCATCTGTTGCACCCGGAAGTGATGCAGCGCCTCAGCGACAGCCGCCTCTACGGCAATGCCTACAGCGTTACCGAGATGGTGAACGACCTGGTACAGGCCTGCTTCGCTGCCGACTGGGGCGCGGGCGCCAAAACCAATACCTTCCGACAGAACCTGCAAGTAAACCTGACCGAGCGTCTGATTCGCATCAGCGGACTGAAAGACAGATCTGATTACGATCATCTGTCCAAAGCGGCAGCACTGGCAGCGCTGAACGACATCAACGCGAAGATGAAGATGGCAGGCGGGGATGCGGAAACCAATGCACACCGCGCCTATCTGCGCACCCTGATTGAAAAAGCACTCGACGATTAATCGCTGAGCGCATGAATAAGAAACAATTAGCCCTTGCCTGTTTGCTGATGGCCCTGGCTGTCGGCACAGGCGCCTTTGGGGCTCATTTCCTCAGGGAAACGCTGAAACTGGAAGCCCGGGGCCTGGAAGTCTGGGACATCGCCGTACGCTACCTGTTCTGGAATGCGCTCGGACTTGGTCTGCTCGCGCTGCTTCCCGACATGAAAATCCCATCCAGACTCATACTGTCCGGCGTGCTGGTGTTTTCCCTCACCTTGTTTCCTGTCGCGCTGAACGGGCATCTGCCCTTCCGAAGCAACTGGCTGGGCGCTGTAACCCCTGTCGGAGGCGTTTTGATGATTGCAGGTTGGATCTGGGCTGCCCGTAGGCTTTGGAAGCAATCGCAGGCCTGATATGAAGACCATATTCCTGGTGCGCCATGGCAAGGCCGACGAGCCCTGGGATTATGAAAGCGATTTCGAACGCCCGCTGATCCGCAAGGGCAAGCTGGCTGTTATTGAGCTGGGCAAAGTATTGCGCAAGGAAGCATTGATTCCGGAACTGATTGTTGCCAGTCCGGCGCTTCGCACTGCACAAACGGCCAGGTTGCTGGCTGAAATACTTGGCCTTGACCCTGATGAGATATGCTATGAAGCCGGACTTTATCCTGGAAGCCTGCCGCATTACCGAGAGTCCATTCTAAAATGGAGTGCCGAGGCAAATGGAGTCATGCTTGTTGGGCATAACCCCATTCTGGAACAACTGGCAGCCGGCCTGAGCAATTACAGAATTTCGGGCCTGCCGACCTCCGGCTGTGCTGTATTTGAATGGTCTGAACTGTTGCTGCATGAACAATGCAGCCTGCGTTTTCATTATTTAAAATAAGCCCACAGGAACATAAAAAAAGCGCGGCGTGCCGCGCTTTTTTTATGGATTATCTGATTTCAGCATCAGCGGTCTATATCTGCTTCGGGTTCCGGAGCAGCGCTG
>JAGWYC010000210.1 GCA_018969565.1 Bacteroidota bacterium
TCACCATGTGGATTTTGTGAAGTACCGGTCTTCCCGCACATCGGGATGCTCCTTATGATTGAACCCGAAGCGGTTCCTCCGGGTTGCAACACATCCGACATACCATCAATGATGCTTTCATAATAAACCGTGTCCACCATGGTTCGATGTAGTTCGCTTAAGGCTTCAGGCTTAAACATCTGACTTCCGATGCCGTGCACGGCGTGTGGGGTATAATAAAAGCCCCTGTTGGCAATGATGGCAGCAACATTGGCCATTTGCAGCGGGGTAAGCAAAATCTCACCCTGCCCGATGGCCAGTGAAATGATGGTACTGCTGCGCCACTTATTGCCATGTCTTTTATCCAGATAAGCAAGACTGGGGATATTTCCTGAAACCTCGCCCGGGATATCTATGCCGAGTCTGGAACCCAGTCCGAAACTATGCAGATATGTTTCCAGCCTTGTCCAGCCATCGCGCACATTATTGTATTTAGGGTTGTCAATGATGTCGCGAAACACCTGACAATAGTACGCGTTGCAACTGATGGCCAGACTTTGTGCCAGATTAGTGGGGGAGAAGTGCGGATGGCATCCTACGGTCAGGTTGCCCATGTGGTAACCTCCGGCGCAGCCATGAGTAGTAGCCGGTGCCAGCACTTCCTCTTGTCGTGCAATTAAGGCAATCACCGGTTTGAAGGTAGAACCCGGAGGATATACTCCTCGAATCGCCCTGTTGTATAAAGGTTTACCGGGATCGGTAATCAACTCCTGGAAATGACGGTTCCGGTTCGGGCCTATAAGCAGGTCAGGACGATAATCGGGTTTGTTCACCAGCGCCAGAATTTCTCCGGTAGCCGGCTCAATCGCCACGATACTGCCGATGCGCCCTTTGAGCAACTGTTCGCCAAACTGCTGCAGGCTGAGGTCAATACTGCAATAAATATCGGGACCGGCAACGGCGCTGCTGTCGAATTTTCCGCCTTCGGCACTGCCTTTTTCTGTGTAAAAGCGATCCTGGAGTACCGTGCGGACCCCTTTTTTGCCTCGCAGGTATTTTTCATATCCTCTTTCAATGCCCGTAATACCTGCCAAATCTCCGTTTTTATAGTAGGCGTCTTTAGCAAGCATTTTCTCGGTCACTTCGCCAATATAGCCAACAAGATGGGCCGCTGCTTCGTTGCCGTAAAGTCGGTCGGTTTTTTGTTCCAGGTAAAAACCTTTATATCGGTACAGGTTTTCCTGAATTCTGGTGTAGTCGGCCAAGGGAAGATTGGGCAGAAAGGTTGCCGACTTGTTAAAGGAATTATCCCTGCGGCGCTGGGTTTTGGCTTTGATGCGTGCCTGCTCCAGTCTTTTGTCAAATTCCTTGCGATCCATACGCAGCAGTTCACACAGGCCTGCGGTGTCAATGCCTTTCAAGGCTGCCGGAAATACAATCAAGTCATACACCGGACCATTATATACCAACAATTTCCCGTGACGGTCGTAGATAATTCCACGAGAGGGGTAAATGGTGATTTTCTTCAGGGCGTTGTTTACCGCTTTCTTGTAATTACTTTCATCCAGTACCTGTAATGAAAAAATGCGAGACAGGAATACGAGGCCAATAAAGGCAAACATGAAAAAAAATGCGTAACGCCTGTTGCTGAGCGGATTCATCGGATACTGCGCTTAACAAAAACAGCTTCCAGCAATAAAATAGATGCCACAGTTCCGATGGTACTTAACAGGGCGGTAAACAAAACCTGAGGCAATAGCGTAACCCGAAAAGCTTCATAATAAAACAGCAGGGTATGATGCGCAAAGCATAAGCCCGTCAGGTAAAGCAGGTATGAACCAAGGCCCAACATTCCCCTTTCGGGCCTTTCATGGCCTTCACGCTGAGCAGTTTCAATATTCAGACGTCGGTCGGTCATCACCCGGCCAAAGGCCAGCAGGGTAGTAGCGGCGGCATGAAGCCCGTAGGTATTTGAAAAGAAATCAAGTATGAAGCCGGTAAGAAAACCCAATACCAGCATTCCATACCGGTTGGTTCTGAAAGGCAGCAGGAATATGAACCATACATAAGGAAATGGTTTGAACATATACCCAAGATTCAACCTTGAAAATACCAGCAACTGCAGCATGAGCAGCAGTAGGACTATGATGCTGTATCGGGCTAAATCCTTAATCAAGGTTCTCGATGCGTTTATTCAATGAATCAATCTGTGGGCGATAAATATCTTTCACCACATAAACTCCGCCCAAGCGGGTAAAGGGGGTACTCAGGCGCACGTTGATTTCATAGAAACTGCTGTTTCCCGGTACGCTGAAGTTTGCAATCTCTCCAATTTCTACGCCGTCAGGGAAGTTGGGCGAATATTGACTGGTGTAAACCTTCAGCCCTTTTCTGAGTTTTTCGAATTTATTCACGCCATTGAGCTGAACAAAAGCCGGGTCTTTTCCATCCCAGGAGATAAATCCTTCCCTGAAGCCGAGTTCAGGTATCATAGGCGAAACCCGGAATTTAGAGTTTAGCACGCTGAGTACCAGGCTGAATCCCGGTGAAACATCAAACACCACACCTACAATTCCACCAGGGGAGAGCACCGCCATGCCCGGCTTAACTCCGGCGTCGGAACCGGCATTCAGGGTAAGGAAATTGTTGATGCGGTTGGTGCTGCTCTGGATTACATGGGCTTTGATGTAGGTATATCGGGTGGCCGTCAGGCTGTCCCTGTGTGTGAAATAATGTGTGGTATCCCTGAACATGAAATTCTCGCTGAGTTTCTTGCGCAATTCCAGGTTCTCGCGCATCAACTGTTCATTCATGGATTTCAGCCTGAAGTAGTCCAAAACAGTCTGTCTGGATTCAATGATTTTTCCTGCAACACTTCGCGAAGTATTGAAGTAAAAGGATTGTTGGTAGGAGTTAAAACGCACTACCTGATAAAGGCAAATTATTTGAAGCAGCCCGAAAAAGAAATAGAAAGCATTGGCCTGTATGAAACGAATGATGACATTCATGGTCAGGCCTTATGCCTCAGGCGGTCATGAGGAATTTGAATTTGCCGATATTCTTCAACGCGATGCCGGTACCGCGCACTACCGCACGCAAGGGGTCTTCAGCTACACGTACAGACAACTTGGTTTTTTGGGAAAGACGCTTGTCCAGTCCGCGCAGCAGCGCTCCGCCTCCGGTGAGCCACAACCCGCTTTGCAATATGTCGGCAGACAATTCCGGTGGGGTGTTTTCCAAAGCACGCAGAATAGCATCTTCAATTTTGGTGATGGATTTGTCCAGCGCCCGGGCAATTTCTCCGTAGGAAACGTTGATTTGCTTGGGAATACCGGTCATCAGATCGCGACCAAAAACGGGGTATTCTTCCATAGGAATATCCAATTCCTGAAGGGCTGAACCGACATTGATCTTGATTTTCTCTGCGGTGCGTTCACCTATCAGTAAGTTGTGTTCGCGACGCATGTATTCCACAATGTCCAGGTTGAATTCGTCGCCGGCCACTCGGATACTTTCATCGCAAACTATGCCACCAAGAGCAATCACAGCAATTTCTGTAGTGCCACCTCCGATGTCAATAATCATATTGCCCATGGGTTCGGTTACATCTATGCCAATACCTACAGCGGCAGCCATAGGTTCATGAATCAGATAAACTTCCTTGGCACCGGAGCGTTCCGCACTGTCTTTTACAGCCCGTTTTTCCACTTCGGTAATGCCCGAAGGAATACAAATCACCATGCGCAACTGGGGCGAGAAGGTAGTTTTGTTGTTGTTCATCATCCGAATCATGCCGCGAATCATGTGTTCTGCAGCCTGAAAGTCAGCAATGACCCCGTCTTTCAGAGGTCGGATGGTTCTGATGCCTTCGTTTTCCTTGCCGAACA
>JAGWYC010000211.1 GCA_018969565.1 Bacteroidota bacterium
CTTGCGTCTGAACAGCAGATTTGCGATTGTGGGCAATGACCTGCACTACGGTCCGGCTGAGCGAGATACATTGGATAAAAGCAGGATTAATATCTTTTTCAGCAAATTCCCACCCAATCGTCCGGTGTTTGAATTGATGCTGGGAACCAATGGCGTGGCCAAACCTCAGCCACCTCTGTTTGTACCGGCCGGTAAGTACTCGAAGCATCTTTGCCGTTTCCGTGTCAATCAGGATATAAGTCTTGTTTCAATAAACCCACACATGCACCTGCTTGGAAAAAGCATCAAGGTGTACGCGTTAAAACCAAACGGTGATACAGTGCGCATTATTCATATACCAAAATGGGATTTTCGCTGGCAGTATATGTACACTTTTACGCATCTGCTGCGCATTCCAACGGGTAGCGAACTGGTGGTGGAGGCTGTATTTGACAATACCTCGTCCAATCCGAACAACCCTTATAATCCGCCGCGTGATATTTCCGAACGGCTGGAATTTGGCGGAGCCAGTATGCGGGCCAGCGATGAAATGTTGCAATGCATCATCAACTGGACGCCTTACCGGCAGGGAGATGAAACATTCAGTTTGAAGACCAAGCCCTGATGTTCAAAAGTTCCAAGGCATAAAAAAACCCCGGTAATACCGGGGTTCTCGAATGACTTGTATAAATCAAGACCTTTTTTCCTTGATACGGGCGGCCTTGCCAATGCTCTTACGCAGATAGAAGATGCGCGCTCTTCTCACTTTACCACGCCTGTTCACTTCAATTTTATCAATGAAAGGGCTATGCAGGGGGAAGATACGCTCTACGCCTACCCCATTGGAAATTTTGCGAACGGTGAAAGTTTCGGTTACGCCGGAATTGCGACGCTGGATTACATCACCCTGAAACAACTGGATACGCTCCTTGTTGCCTTCCTTGATTTTGTAATGCACAGTAACACGGTCACCGGCTTTGAAATCGGGTATTTCCTGACGCAGGTATTCAGCACTGATTGCTTTAACTATCGGATTCATCGTATTGGTGAATGGGGCTGCAAATGTAGCAATTGTTTCTCAAAAAACAACGCAACATTGCCGTTTTAACGCATTTGTACAAAGCTGCTTCCGGAATACCTGCTTCTGAAGTCGAGTGAAACGTACCAGGAATGTAAAGTACCCCTGCAATCTATTGACCTTTTTGCTTGTTAGTTTTGTGCTATGAGTCCACGCCTGCGAAATTTTGCATACTTGCTCAGCTTCACTCCTGCCATGTTTGTTGTTTACGGAAATCTTCACGGTTCCTGGCTTGCATGGCTAAATCTTGTGTATTCTCTGGTATTCCTCGGAATCATTGAGTATTTCACGGGAACTTCTGATGCCAATGAACACAGCGCAGCCAAAGATCCATTTCCCGAGCTGATCTTATTTGCTCATGTATTCACCCATACCTCAAGTCTTTGCTCACTGTTTTACGGTATCCATGAGGGAATACTGCAAGGAGCCGGCCTGATTGGGGCCATTTTAAGCACCGGAGTTGCTGCCGGATCATCCGGGATTATTGTTGCCCATGAACTGATTCACAAAATCAGTCCGGTAAAGCGAATGCTTGGAAGATACTTATTGGCCAGTACCGGCAATTTCTATTTCTATGTTCACCATCTGCGCATACACCACCGCGATGTTGCCACGGAGAAAGATGCCGCCACAGCCAGAAAAGGTGAATCTCTGTACGTGTTTTTCATCCGTTCCGTAAGGGAGCAAATCATGCAGTCTGTTGCGGCTGAAGCCAGAATATCCGGCAAAAACACCTGGCCTCTTGGAAATGAAGTGTTCAAATCGCTGCTGCTGGTGATGCTTGTTATGGCTTCCGTGTATATTTATGCAGGCTTTACAGGACTTCTAAGCTGGATTGGCATGGGCCTGTTTGCGAATTTCCTGCTCGAATATGTGAATTACATTGAGCACTATGGTTTGATACGTAAGCCTGAAACTCGCGTAAATGAATGGCATAGCTGGAGTTGCAATAAGCATATCAGCAGATTTCTGCTGATAGATCTGAGCAGGCATGCAGATCATCACAATATTGCTTCTAAGCCATACCATACCCTGATTTCCTATGCTGAAGGACCTATGTTGCCCGGCGGCTATGCCAGTTTGATTCTTCCGGCGTTGATACCAGGCTGGTGGTTTCGCATTACCCATCCGCTGCTGGCTAAAATCGAAGCCCGAGCAAATTAAACCTTATCTTTCCTTTGGCATCAAATGGAGAAAATCAGAATTGTTGCCGGGTAATGAGTTTATAGACGATGCCGTATTGATTCGGGAAATGGCGGTTGAACAGCTCAAGGAAAAGGCATTCCTGATGCTGGTTACCCGCTATAAACATCGCATTTATCAGCATGTAAGAACCATTTTGCACCATCATGAAGACGCGCACGACGCGACACAAAATACCTTCATCAAGTTGTGGGAGAAGCACCATACTTATAAAGGAAACGCTGCTTTTTACACCTGGCTTTACCGCATTGCCAGCAACGAAGCCCTGAGCATGCTGAGAAAAAGAAAAAACATGCCTCAACTTATGAACGACGGAATGCCGGAGTACACCGGCTCAAGCCTGTTTCATGAATCCAAGGCAGGAAGCATCGAACAGAAATTAGAACAGGCGATTCAGCAACTGCCCAATAAACAGCGAATGGTTTTCTGTCTCCGCTACTTTCAGAACCTGAGTTATGCAGAACTTTCTGCATTCCTTAACACCAGCGAAAGCGCACTGAAGGCCAGTTATCATTTCGCACTGAGGAAAATTGAAAAGACCTTATTAAAAGACTCGTTTTAAACCAATTTGCGACCCACACATCAAACATTAGAATCATCCATGAATAACAACGTATTCAAGCATAATAAACCTGATTTCAATCCGCCTGAAGGATACTTTGATTCCTTCGAGCAGCTTCTGATGAATCATATTCATCAGGAAGAAAAAACGCGTTCATTTTCCTTATACCGCACATGGCGTGCATTCACCGCCGCTGCATGTATCAGCGCCCTATTGCTTGCAGCAGGCTGGAATTTACAGCGGATTATGTCGCCCGGCGTGATGAAAATCCAGAACAATCCGGAGTCATTTGCGCCTATGCTGATTCCGGATACTGAAACCGGACTACTCAATGATGAAGACCTTCTGGATTGGATTGAACAACCGGTTCAGGTAAATCTGCAACATCCTAATTCCCAAGGCAGTATGGCATCTCCGTCCGAACATGTGCTCACTACAGAAGACCTGATTGAAGCCGGTTTGATTGAACCGGAGGACCCGGCATTAAACATCGAAGGAATTTTTTAAAGCAAGAAACAAATGCAATCCCTAAAGATCATATCCTCTTTGCTGATCAGTATGTGCAGCCTGTCGGCCATTACTGGGCAAAATCAACCGGATCCCAAAAAACAGGCTTTAGAACAGTTGCGCCAAATCCGAAAGCAAATGCTTACCGAGAAACTCGCCCTTACCGACGAGGAGCAGAAGAACTTCCTGCCGGTTTATGAGGCATTTAAGGAAGAAGATCGTCTGCTTATGGCCGCGTTCAGACAGAAATACAAGAAAAACGCCGTAATCTACATGACCGATGAACAGGCGAAAGTGTACCTGGAAGACCTGATTAAACTCAAGGATGCTCAATGGCTGCTCCAAAAGAACTACTACACGAAGTTTCTGGCGGTATTACCTGCCAAAAAAGTAGCCATGTTGTCTCAGGTTGAGAAAGAAATTCAACTGGCCATTAAGATGAAAATGAAGCAAATGAGACAACAACCCAACCGTCCCGGTGCGCCGCC
>JAGWYC010000212.1 GCA_018969565.1 Bacteroidota bacterium
TCCCGCGCTGATACAGGCGTTTAATACTCCCATGTATCTGATTATCAATAATTCCCTTCAGGCAGTTTATTTGCCCCATGAGGAAGTTCCCTTGCCGGAATCTGTCATGGAGATAGATTACGTACGGGTTTACACCCGCAGCGATATGTAGTTTTTTGTGTACGTTTATCCGCCCGGTGGCTACCTTAATCGTGAATAAACAGCCCTCTGTCCTTTTCTGCGGCTATATTTGAACCTTTGATGAAAGGTATAATCCTGGCTGGTGGTTCCGGTACGCGTCTGTATCCCATTACGATGGCTACCAGCAAGCAGTTGATGCCGGTTTACGACAAACCGATGATTTATTATCCGCTGTCTATCCTGATGATGGCCGGCATCAAGGAGATATTAATTATCAGCACCCCGCAGGATTTGCCCGGCTTCCGCCGTTTGCTGGGCGATGGTGCTTCACTCGGATGCAGTTTTTCTTACGTGGAACAGCCCGCACCGGAAGGGCTGGCTCAAGCATTTATCCTTGGTGCACCGTTTATCGGAAACGATAAAGTAAGCCTCATCCTTGGCGACAATATTTTCTTCGGTGCAGACTTGCAGAATCTGTTGCAAAGCCACAATGACCCGGAGGGTGGGATGATTTTCGCCTACCATGTAAGCGACCCGGAGCGTTACGGCGTTGTTGATTTCGATGCTGATATGAATGCCTTGTCCATCGAAGAAAAGCCGGAAAAACCCAAAAGTAACTACGCCGTTCCGGGATTGTATTTCTATGACAACGATGTGGTGGAAATTGCGCGTAACCTGAAGCCTTCACCGAGGGGTGAACTGGAAATCACCGATGTGAACCGCGAGTACCTGCGCAGGGGTAAGCTGAAGGTGGCGGTACTGCATCGCGGAACAGCCTGGCTGGACACAGGAACCTTCACATCTCTGATGCAGGCTGCGCAGTTTGTGCAGGTAATTGAAGACAGGCAGGGCCTGAAAATAGGGTGTATTGAAGAAGTAGCCTGGCGTATGGGCTTCATTGACAACAAGCAACTCGAATCTTTAGCCAAACCGCTTATGAAAAGTGGTTACGGGCAATATTTAATGAATCTACTCAGATGAGCTATAAAATCCTGAAATATGCAGCCGTTGTTTTGTTTAGCTGCAGTTTTGCCGGGGCGCAGGCCCAGTTCATGCCCTTCCCCGGAATGGGTATGATGGGCATGGGAATTCCTACAACCGGAAATACCAATCCACCGGTGGATTCCAGTCTTATAAAAAAGGCCTCCCAGGGTCAGAACAATGGCAATAACAACAATGACCCCGGTCAGAAAGGCGAAAAACCAAAGTCCAAAACGGAGCAGGCCATTGACACCATGGACCAAACGGTAAAGAAGGATGAACTTACGCTGAAGCGCATGAACATCGCTGCCAGCAGAATAAGGGTGGAAAAGGAACTGGAAGAATTAAAGGGCAAGGAAAACCTTACTGAAATAGATCAGGAGCTCATTCGCATTAAAAGTGAAAACCTGAAATTGCTGTATGAACGGGAAAAAGCCATTCTGGCTGAAGACCTGGCCCGCTCCAAAAGCGCATCGCGCGACTTTCCCACGGCACGCATCTACGGACAACAACTGTTTCGTTCCAACAACATCAAATTACTTGAAACCGGCGACCAGATTGCTGTTCCGGAATCTTATGTGCTCAGCACCGGCGATGTAATCCAATTGGAAGTATGGGGCTACCGCTACTGGAGTCAAAGCGCCGTAATCGGACTCACCGGCGCCATTGATATTAAAGGTTATCAGAAGTTATTTCTGAAGGGCATGACCCTGTCTAAGGCGCGCAGTTATATAGCCAGCAGACTCGGCCTGGAAGATGGCAACAGTTCCTTTTCATTGACGGTTACACGTCCGAGAACTATTACCGTTCAGGTGTTGGGTGAAGTAATGAACGCAGGTTCAGTAACCGTAACAGCCATCAATTCCGCATTCAATATCCTTGCCTACATGGGTGGCCCTTCTAATCTGGGCAGTATAAGAAACATCTACATCAAGCGCAACGGATTAATCGTGGACACGCTCGATGTATATCGCTATTCAGCGGATGGCAAGGAGATCTACCTCCAGAACCTGGATGCAATCATTGTGCCGCCTTCCGGAAAGTTAATTAACGTGGAGGGAGGCGTGATGCGCCCGGGTAATTACGAATTGAAACCGGGTGAAAAATTCTCTGACCTGGTGCGTTTTGGTGGAGGCCTTGACCCCATTGCTTATACACGGAACATCCTCATTACCCGTATTTCTGAAGAACAAACCTTTGAACGTGTCAGCCTTAATTACGATTCATTGCGCAAGACGGGTAAAGATTTTGAATTAAAAAATGGCGATGTGGTTACCTTCAAAATCATCAACGATGATTACAAGGATTACCTGGTCAAGGTCAATGGGGCAGTGAATATCCCCGGTGTTTACAAAATTCGAAAGGGAGACCGTATCAGCAAAATACTGAAATTATGCAATGGGCTTCTCCCTGGGGCTTATCCTGACAAGGCCTTCCTGATCAGGAATAACATAGATTACAGCCGCAACTTTTACTATTTCTCCCCTGCTGAGGTTTTAGCAAATCCGGGTTCTGAAAAGGATTTACCTCTTGAGGAGCGCGATGAAATAAGGATATTCTCTCGACAAGAACTGCGTGATCAGTTTAATGTAAAAATAGAAGGTGAAGTAAGGGAGCCTGTAGAAACCGATTTTGTTACGGGCATGCGTGTAAGTGAGTTGCTGTTCATGAGTGGTGGTTTGAGAGTGAATGCCGAAAAGCAAAGAGCCTTCTTGCTGCGTGTGAACGATAAACAGGAGCGCAAACTGGTTTCTTTTTCGCCGGAAGAAGTTCTGGCTAACCCCGGAACAGATAAAGACCCGATGCTGGAACCTCGTGATGTGGTGAAAATTTTCTCTGCCACGGCTTTCAAGGAATTCTTCAAAGTGAAAATTGATGGTGCCGTGCGTGCGCCCAATTCATTTGACTATTCTGCCAATATGCGCATCTCAGACCTTTTGTATCTTGGAGGAGGCTTGAAAGAGGGCGCATTTCTGGATAGGGCAATCCTCACCCGAATAGATCCATATTATTTGATTGAAACCAATACCTCAATGAATTTGAGGGAAATCATTGAAAATCCGGGTTCAGAAAAAGATTTGATACTGGAACCCCGTGACGCCCTTCGTGTATTCAACCGACTGGAAATGCGCGATAAATTGAAAATCACAGTTTCAGGTCAGGTGCGCAAGCCGGGTGAGTATGAATACTCCGATGATATCAGCCTTAAAGATTTGATTTATCTGGCCGGTGGTTTCACCTATGCAGCGGCCAATGCGAAAATTGAAATAGTGCGCCAAAGTGCCCCGATTGACCCGGTTTATTGGATTCCAACAAAAACGCTGGTTTATACCACTACAGTACCCGTGGATTTATCGGCGGATCGCGAAACAGAGCGATTTAAACTCGTTCCTTTCGACCAGGTATTTGTGCGCACCAACCCCGATTATGTGCCCATTAAAGTTGTTGAGTTGAAAGGTGCAGTCATGTTCCCCGGCGGTTATACGCTGATGGGTAATGGAGAAAAGCTTTCGTCGGTAATTAAAAGGGCCGGGGGGTTAAAACCCGAGGCATTCCCTGAAGGGGCATCATTTTTCAGAAAACAGGATGACAGCAGCGAGGTAAGGGTGGTACTGGATCTTCAGAAAGCACTGAGCAGAAAACGTTCATCCTATAACTACACCTTGAAAAA
>JAGWYC010000213.1 GCA_018969565.1 Bacteroidota bacterium
ATATAGGACATAGCCAGCATGGGAGGAACCAGTTCGGGTTTCGTAAAACGACCATACCATTGTGGCAACTCCAGACTTTTATAACCGATAAAAGTATCACCAAGAAACATTTCCAGGCTGTATCCAAGGGCTACCTTGCCGCCTTCCACAGGCGCAGCCAGCGTAAAGTAATTGCTGAACTGGGAATAGTAGCGGTAAATCACCGGCAGTGAATCGGAGGGGAAGAACTTTGTCCATGCAGCCAACATTTTCCCAAGGTCGCGGGTCTGTAATTCCAGAGCGGTTTTAGCTCCGTTCATCCGCTCGTATACATAGCGATTGCGTTTGTTGAAGAAATTAAGCCGGGCCACAGTAATAGAGTCGAATGGAGTCCATAATCCCAGCACTTCCTGTGTGTAGTAGTTGAAGAACTTGCCGTATTCCTTGCGCAAAGCATTGTAGGCGACCGTATCAAGTTCTTTGGTACTCAGTGCCTGCATGGATGCATACACATCCCTGATTTTGTATTTCGGCTCCGGCCTGCCACAGCATACCAACATCAGGCAAAGCCCTGTCCACGTACCGTATTTTTTTATGAACTTCGCAACCATGTTCAGAAGAATCAGCCTGCAAAGAAAAGGGTTCCTGATATTGGCTTGTTTAGGATTAATCACGCATGAGGCCGTTTCCCAGCAAAAAACAGCGCCACCACAACCCAAAAAGTTCCGGATGGGTTTTAAAGCGTCGCCAAACTTCAGTTGGATGCATGGGCTTTCTGATGAAGTAAAGTCAGATGGAGCGGGGATTGGGTTCTCCTATGGATTGATGGCTGAAAACAACTTCACGGATAACTATGCCATCGCGGCAGAAGTTCTGGTGAGCAGCATGGGTATCAGCATGGCGCATCAGGATACATTGATCTACTACCAAAATGGGCTGGGCCAACGCTACTCAGAGGTTTCTTTCGACTACAAGTTGCAATATGTGCAACTCCCGGTTTCCCTGAAATTAAAGACCAATGAAATTGGGAAATTTGTTTGGTACGGTCAATTTGGCTTTGCACCTTCATTTTTAATCAATAACTCAGTAAGAACTTTGTCCAACCCGGTATTTGTAGGGAAGAAATACAGTCCGAACAGCACCGATAATGATTTTAACGGACAAGGCGGTAAAGGGGTGTTCAAGGATGATGTTTCCGTGCTTCGTTTTTCAATGATTATTGGTGCAGGTATTGAATACAGAATCAGTGGGAATACCATGCTGAACATTGGACTGCGTTTTGACAATGGTCTGAATGATTTCCTCAGGGATAAAGCGGCTATTGGGCGCAGCAACTTCATGGCCCTGAACCTGGGTGTGTTTTTCTGATTTCCGGGGCGCATGAAGATTTGTCTTGCCCAGCTGAATTATCACATCGGTGATTTTGAGGGTAACAGGAATAAAATCCTGAATGCCATTCAGGAGGCAAAAGCTGCCTCAGCGCAACTGGTAGTGTTCAGCGAATTGGCTGTTTGCGGTTATCCGCCGGAGGATTTGCTTGATTATCCCTGGTTTGTAGAGGCCTGCATGAACAGCGTTCTTGAAATTGCAGCGGCATGTCAGGGTATTTCCTGTGTGGTGGGCTCAGTATCATTGAACGAAGGCAAAGGCAGAAGTTTGTTTAACTCTGCCTATCTGCTGGAAGGTGGAAAAATTGCCGCCGTTCAACATAAAAGCTTGCTGCCTACCTACGATGTTTTTCATGAAGCCCGATATTTTGAACCGGCACCCTCGGTCCAACCCATACAAATAGCAGGACTCAACGCCGGAGTGCTGATTTGCGAAGATTTATGGGACCACTATAATGATTTCTCTTACGCCCGGGTTCCTATGGCTGACTTACACGCCCGGGGTGCGAAGTTGCTCATAAACCCTTCTGCTTCGCCTTTTCAGAATGGAAAGGAACAGAAGCGCAAAGAGGTGCTTCAGGATAACGCGCGCCGTTTTCAAATGCCTATCGTTTATGTCAATCAGGTAGGCGCACATGCTGAATTAATTTTTGACGGTAACAGCATGGTGGTTGATGCAGACGGTAAGGTTGTTTTGGAACTGCCTCGTTTTCGTGAAACATTGGCTTATTTCCGTTTAGATGAGCAGGGTGCTAACATCACTCAGGAAGCGCCCTTGGAGCATGAGGATGAATTGCAAATTCTTGAAGAAGCGCTGGTATTCGGAATCAGGGAGTATTGCGAGAAAAATGGATTCAGCAATATCGTGCTGGGTTCTTCCGGAGGAATTGACAGTGCAGTTGTGCAGGCACTGGCCTGCAAAGCGCTGGGGCCGCAAAAGGTTCAGGCATTGCTGATGCCTTCTGCTTTTTCTTCTGAAGGTTCCGTGCATGATGCCGTAAGTCTTGCTGAAAATCTGGGAAATCCTTACATCGTTATGCCCATTACCGGTGTGTATGAATCATTTCTTACTGCACTGAAACCCTCATTCGGTAATTTGCCTTTTGATCTGACGGAAGAAAACCTGCAAGCGCGTATTCGCGGTCAGTTGCTGATGTCATGGAGCAATAAATTCGGTCATTTGTTGCTGAATACTTCCAACAAAAGCGAGATGGCTGTAGGTTACAGCACCTTATACGGCGATTTATGCGGTGGTTTAAGTCCCCTGGGTGATGTTTTTAAAACCCGTGTTTATGCCCTTGCTCATTTTCTGAACAGGGAAAGGGTTCAGATTCCGGAGGCGATTCTGACTAAAGAACCCAGCGCAGAACTTCGCCCCGGTCAAAAAGACAGTGACTCGTTGCCGCCATACGAGGTGCTGGATGCCATATTGGAACAGTATATTGAGTCGCGTTTGGGTTCGGTAGCAATTATAAATAGTGGCTTCGATGCAGCGATTGTGAACAAGGTTTTGCGCTTGGTAAACAGGAATGAATACAAGCGTTTTCAGGCTCCACCTATTTTACGGGTAAGCGGAAAGGCTTTCGGAGGCGGAAGAAAAATGCCTTTGGTGGCGCGCTATGTCTGAACGTGTTCCTTTTCCACGTCAATTCTGGATGATGAGTCTGGGGTCACTGCTGTTTTTCTGCAGTTTCAACCTGCCGGTTCCGGAATTCAATCAGCACCTCACCGAGTTGGGGCGGCCCGATCTGAAAGGACTGGTTATTCCGGTTTTTTCCCTGATGGCATTGATTTCCCGCCCTTT
Source organism: Bacteroidota bacterium (assembly GCA_018969565.1). Lineage (GTDB taxonomy): Bacteria > Bacteroidota > Bacteroidia > NS11-12g > UBA955 > REEB481. Next base: position 3,172 of record JAGWYC010000213.1, read on the forward strand.
CAGTGGGGTACTCACGGATAACATCGGAAGAAAGCCTGTGATGATGCTGGGGGCGCTGGCTACTATGATTTGCGGATTTTGCTATCCTTTTATTCAGGCGGTTTCCATGTTTTTTGCCTTGCGTCTCCTTCATGGAATGAGCACCGGTTTTACTCCAACAGGCAGTACGGCCTTCATTGCAGATAGTGTGCATCCGTCAAGAAGGGCAGAAGCTATGGGCATTCATGGCTTGCTGAGCAATGTAGGAACCGCCATCGGCTTTTCCATCGGACCCATAGCCGCAGCATATTTATCGCGCGATTGGATGTATTTCGTATCCGCAGGGGCCGCAGCCGCCTCGTTGATGATGTTCTACCGTCTTCCTGAAACGCTATGGCGACGCCGGCGTTTTGAAAGAAAGATATTGCTCATTGAATGGCGGAGTATTCTGGATAAGGATGTTTGGGTGCCTTCAGTAATTATGATGCTGGTTTGCGCCTCATTGGGGGTGATTCTGACCGTAATACCGGACTATACGGCCTCCCTGGGATTTACCAATAAGGGCGTTTTTATGAGTGTTTATATTCTTGCATCG
>JAGWYC010000214.1 GCA_018969565.1 Bacteroidota bacterium
ATTCATCCAATCTATAGGTGTATAAACAGTCTTACTGATGATGTTGTTTGTGATGTCGTAACCAACGCGGGCGCTGAGGTCGGCAATGATGTCATCGGTGAGCTTTTCCGCATCAGACCAGTCGGGCTTGTGACGCAGGTCGGGAACAGGACAAAGGATAAAAAGGTTTTCGCAGCCTTCCGGTGCACATTCGGGATTGCTCTTAGAAGCTACGTTTACATAGTAATAAGGCTTTTCCGGGGCCACGGAGGTCTTGAAGATCATGTCGGCATAGGCCTTGAAGTTATTTCCGAGGAAGTAGTTATGGTGAGCGATGCCGTCAATCTTCCCTTTCACGCCCAGATAAATGGTGAAGGGCGCCAGCGTCCAGTCGAGTTTATCAAGTTTTTCTTCGCGATAGGCCTTGCGGTTCAGGATGGCGCCGCGGAACCAGGCGGCATCGGCATTGCAGACGAAAATATCTGCCACCCAGCCCTTCCCTTCGGAGTCAACCACGGCATGCAATTTCCCGTTTTTCAACTCCACACCGGTTACTTCGGTATTGTAGTGAAAGCGCACACCGCGTTCCTGTAGGATGGGCATGATGCCCTCCACGATTTTGTACATACCGCCTTCTACATTCCAGTAGCCATCGTGTTGCAGCTCGGTGTAGTTGAGCAGGCTATATACAGCAGGCGTATCAAAGGGTGTAGCACCCAGAAAAAATGACACCAGAGAGAAAATCACCTTTACATCTTCTGTTTCGAAGTTGCGCTCCAGTTCTGCCCACATGCTGCGGAACATCTTGGGCAGATGCTTCATGGGCACAGTGGCCAGGGAAGCCAGGTAGGGAACCATGCCATTGAAGTTGCGCTTCACCACTTTGTATTCCGTATCGTGGAATATGGTACCTGCGGCTTTCAGGTAGCGCTTCGCCTTCTCCTCAAAATTAGGCTCATCGGCAAATTCCTGTGCCAGCTTCTTCAAATCCTTAAACATCCGATACACCTTATCCCGGCCGGCGATATTGACCGTGTATAGTGGATCCAGTTCCCTGATTTTGAACGGCACTTCCAACCCCTGTGATTCAAAGAGATCTCTGAATTCATAGCTCATGCTGAAAAACGAAGGACCTACATCAAAGGTAAAACCGTCCTTCTCCAGAAGATTCAGGCGTCCGCCGGGCCGCTGATAGCGCTCCAACACTTCTACCTGATAGCCGAGATGAGAAAGGCGGAGGGCGGTAGCCAGGCTTCCGAGGCCGGCACCGACGATGAGCACTTTTTTTGCCATGAATTATTTTTTTGAGAATCGTTTCAGAAACCTGCGGGAAACAAACAGAAAGCCAAAGGCTTCCGAACCATGCTTGCCGTGAAAAGTATGGTGGTGGTAATGGGTCATGCGCATGGCATGGAAATACGGACTATTGGTGCTTTTCAACCATTTGATCCGCTGGTGCACAAACACATCATGAACCAGAAAATACGCCAAACCGTATAGGGCAATACCTAAGCCTGCAAAGAAGCGCCAGTCCAGCGTTTCTGCACCGGCCACAATCAGCCAGATACTGGGAATGGCAAACATGAATCCGAACAGGTCGTTGCGTTCTAAAGCCCCTTCGCGCGGCTCGTGGTGGCTTTTATGCCAAATCCAGAGAAAACCGTGCATGATGTACTTGTGGGTGAACCATGCCACCCCCTCCATCAGCGCGAAAAAGGCGAAAACCACAAGGAAATTCCACAACCAAGTCATACGAAAAGTAACAACCGTTAAATACTATTGTTTCTGTTCACTGCTCATGATATCGCTCATATTCAGCGAAACCATGCAGCCATGGCACCACCCGCCTTTATGTGCAATACGGCAAAAAACACAACCTGAATGAGCAATAAGCGCACGGCGAACGCATTGGAGTTCATCGGAACCCACTTGAGAAATATGTAGTGAAACACGAACGAAATGATGAACCATGCGATGTAGTTCTGCAAGGGAATTACGCCGCCTTGCCAGGACCAGAAATCGTAGCGCACTGCCACCGGCTCCAGAATAAAATCATATCCGGTCATGAGCGCTGCGGCCAGCAGGCATAGCAACAGCGGGTCTTTCAGCCAGGTTTGGGCCAGACTGCGCGTGGCATACACCAGAAAAAACCAGTTTACACAAAGGATAAGCGGAACACCCCAAATGGCAAACCCGAGCGTCTTGCCGTAGTGATAGTGACCGAATATCGCACCGGTTTGCACCCCGGCCACTTCAATACAATAACCTCCGATGGCGATGACCAATGCCGCAGCAGCAAATACGGGTGTCCATTTTTTATGGAAGGCGAGTGCCGCCAGCAGCGCCATGATGATATTCAACGGCGTAAGGCGCATCATCCAGGAGCTGAGTTCCGGAATTAAAAATCCGGTAAGACCTACCATGTAAATGATGAGCGCAAGCCAGGTGGCCGTGTTCAGATGTTTCTGGATATTCATTTTTGTGCCCCCGGAGTTAAAGATGCCGCGATGCGCGCGCTAAGCAGACACAAAGGTATTCCTCCACCCGGATGTACGCTGCCTCCGGCAAAATACAAGCCCTTGATCTGCGCAGATTTGTTCCGTTGACGGAAGAAGGCCGCCATGCGCTTATTGCTGCTGCTGCCGTACAATGCACCCCGGAAGGAGGACGTTCTGGCTTCAATCAATACCGGATCCAGTACATCTTCCTGCTCTATGAATGTTTCAAGATCCACTTTTAATGCAGACGATAGTTTTCGGATGATCATGCTTCGAACATCCTTTTTGATTTGTTCCCAATTATGGCCCTCGTTTGCCGGTACATTGACCATCACAAACCAATTTTCGCCGTATTCAGGAGCGTCCGCGGCTTCGCATTTGGAAGTGATATTCACGTACACCGTCGGGTCTTCCGGAGCGCTGCGCTGTTCCCATATTTCAGAAAATTCCCTCCGGTAATCGGAGGAAAAGAAAATGTTGTGGAGCCCCAGTTTCGGAAACTGCTTCCTGATGCCCCAGTAAAAAATGAGCGCTGAGCTGGAACTGTCCACCTCAGCCACCCTTTTGGGCATAGCGATTGGCAAAAGGTGGCGATAGGTATGGTACACATCGGCATTACTCAGAACAAGCGAAGTTTGAAAATCCTTCCCGTTTTCCAGCGCCAGACCTGTCACGCGCCCCTGTTCGAGGCGTATTTGTTTCACCTTGCTGTTGAAGTGAAACTGCACTCCCTGACTTTCTGCCAGTTTGTGCAGGCTTCGGGCAATCTGCACCATGCCACCCTGCGGATAAAAAGCACCAAGTTCTGTTTCCAGGTGCGGTATGACGTTCAGGGTTGCCGGTGCCTTGTAAGGACTTGAACCGTTGTAGGTGGCAAAGCGATTAAAGAACTGACGGGCATGAGGTGTATGGAAACTCCGTTCGTTCCGCGAAGCCATACTGCGGAACATGTCAATAAACGGGAGATTCAAAATTCCGCGTAAACCCGTGGGACGCAGGTAGGTATCCAGGCGATGCAGGGAGCGCTCCAGAAACACCGGAGCAGTGATGCGATACAGGAAAGCACTTTTCCTGAAAAAGCGTAACACATTGCGCTTGGGCTCTCCGAATGACTGCTGCATCGCCGATGCAAGGGCATCCTTCCCGGCAGGAGCCTGAAACTCGAGTCCATCGGGATAGAAATAGTGACAGACCACCGGAAGCGACGTGTAATGAAAATGTTCTTCCGGTTTCAAGCCACAGAGGGCGAACAGTTCATCCACCAGATC
>JAGWYC010000215.1 GCA_018969565.1 Bacteroidota bacterium
CCGACAGCTACATCCATAAGACGTTCCGCAAAGGGACGCGTATAATCGTTCAAACGTTCAATACCGGCCAGTATTGCATCCTTATCGCTTTCTTTTGTTAAGGCTTCCAGAGATGCACATAGAGCTATTGTTTTTTCTTGTTCCTCCGTGCTCAGCAGTCCGTGATTCTTTTCCAGAAAACGCCTTGCCGTGTAACATAGTTGTGCAGCTTCTGTGCGCGCTTCAACGAGCAAGCGAGTTTCCACATCGGTTTTTGCGTTGTTCAGACTGTCCAGAAGCATATCCTCCACAGCTTTGTCTGTAAGGTCTTTTTGATACTGCACCACAATTTCCTGGGCAATTCCGCTGCGCAGCTCCTTTGCGCCTACTTTAAGCATGCCATCGGCATCAATCAGGAAACGCACCTCAATTTTGGGCAAACCTGCCGGCATGGCGGGAATTCCCTTCAACTGAAAGGATGCCAATTTGCGGTTCTGGGCGCAGAGTTCCCGTTCGCCCTGAAATACAGAAATTTCCATATTTACCTGACCGTCCACCGAAGTGGTATATTGACGTGCCGCACTGCACGGTATTCTGCTGTTTCTGGGGATGAGCACATCCATAAGTCCTCCCAGGGTTTCAATGCCCAGGCTAAGCGGTGTAACATCCAGCAACAGGATATCGCGGCGGTTTCCGGCTAAAATATCGGCCTCTACGGCAGCACCCAGCGCCACCACTTCGTCGGGGTTCAGACTTTCGTTTACATGCACGCCGCTAAAGAAGCTGCGAACCCGATCCTTCACCAGTTGTAATCTGGTGGAACCACCAACCAGCACCACTTCCTGTAGTTCTTCAGCTTTGAGTCCGGCATCGCTGAGCGCCTGAGCCGCAATGGCCATGGTATGGTCCAGGATGGGTGTGCACAGTAGTTCCAGTTCGGCAGCGTTGAGGTTCAGTGTTACCGGAAGCTCACCGATTACATCCTCACGACGGTAGGTTTTGGTACTGCCACCGGACAGAAGAATTTTAGCTTCTTCCGCAAAAAGGCGCAGCTGCTGCACCTGTTCGCGCCTTTGACGGATTTGTGCCGCTTCCGGAATTTGATGCATCCAGTGTTCCATGATGGCGCGGTCTATGTCATCGCCACCCAGCCAAGTATCGCCCCGCGTAGCCAGTACTTCAAAAACACCGGCTTCCAGCCGCAATATGGACATGTCAAAAGTTCCTCCGCCGAAATCATACACCGCAATCAGGCGTTTCTGTTCCTGCGACTGGCCGAGGCCATAGGCAAGACTTGCCGCAGTGGGTTCGTTCAGGATGCGCAGTACCTCCAAACCGGCCAGTTTGCCAGCCTCGCGCGTGGCCTGCCGCTGCAGGTCATCAAAGTAAGCAGGCACGGTAATCACGGCCTTGCGCACGGTTGCACCCAGCGCCTTTTCAGCACGAAGCTTTACTTCGCTTAGGATGGCTGCACTTAATTCCACAGGACTGAAATAGGTGCCATTGGATTCAATCCGCACCTGGTCGGCAGCCTCATCTTCAACAATGCGGTATCCAAAATAGGCATCGCGTTCGCGCAGGTCTTTATAGGAACGCCCCAGCAGCCTTTTCACGCTGTAAATAGTATGTTCCGGTTCTGTCAGCAAGTAGGTCTTGGCTTCTTTGCCTACCAGCATTTTTCCATGGCCCAGATAAACCACGGAAGGTACAATCACACCGGAAGAATCATCAAGACAAACCGGATTCCGGTGATCGCCCTGACACAAAGCCACCAAGCTGTTTGTAGTGCCGAGGTCAATGCCGATGATTATATCGTTAGGAACGATCTCTGCTTTCTTTAAATCAATGCTGATTTTTGTCATGATGCAGGTGCAAAATTACCCCAACATGCTACACTTCAGGCCGCAAATTGTTTGCGCAATTCGTTGAAACTTCTTTAGTCGAAATTCATCTGATGCAAATCAGAAACTTCACTTATTCAATGAGTTACAGTGAACACGTTCATAATTTTGCGCCGCATTTCAAAACCATGAACCGCATCAAAACAACATTACTGGCAGCCTTAGGCTTGCTCCTTTCAGCTACAGAAACTTCGGCACAATGGGTTTCCGACTCCATTCAAATGGGGCCGGGTTATCGCAATGAAGTTTTTTACTCCCTGGGGGGAGGTAATCAGGGTAATTCACCCCTGATGGACTGGGAACTGGCACATACACAAGTTAAGATGGATAATTGCATACGTGCCAACCACGTTGCAGGTGTTCGCGTGGTTCCATATCCCAAGGGCGACATCAATGATTGGAATAAATTCGATACCAGCGGATGGAAATCCTGGCGCATGGTGTTTAACGACATCAAAAAGAGGGAACTAGGGGCCTTTAACCAACAAAAAGGCTTGAGTATGTGGGATTTCAGTTGGGGTGTTTATAACACCAGCACCCATGAGGTTGTGGGCGATTCTATGTACCTGTTGATTCTGAATGCAGGTATGCCCAATCAGTTATTCCGCAAGTTTTACCCCGTAAAGCAAGATGCATCCGGCAACCTTCAGGTGCGCATCGCTTCACTGGACGGCACAGGCGATACCGTGATGAACGTACTGAGCGCCTCCGCGGGTACCAGAGCCTATAAATACGTGCATCTTCAAAAGAAAACCCAGCCATTGCGTGAACCCGCTTCTTCCTGGGATATAGTGTTTACTCAATACTATGCGCCAACCTTTGATCCGATGAGCGGTAAAATCATTCCTTATCCTGTGATGGGTGTCGAAACCAATCAGGGTGTAACGGTTGCTGCCATTCGCGGTGTAGATCGTGCCGCGATTAATCCTGCCGACTGGAAAAGTCAGGTGGCAGATAACCTGACCGGCATCGGTTCTAATTGGAAGTCTTTTAACAGGTCAACAAACAAATTCACTTGTGTAGATAGCTTGAGCTATCTGGTGAAATCTGCCGACGGACAATACTGGCTGTTGTACTTCACCCGATTTGACGGCAGCGCTACAGGCAAGGTGGTATTTGCGAAACAACAAACCAACCTGGCTTCTGTAAAAGGCTTCGGGAATAGCCTGAAATGGAATCTTTATCCGAATCCTGCGGTACGAGGACAGGCAATGGTGCTCGCCACCGATGCGTCTGAGTTACTTGAAGCACATATTCAGATTACTGATGTTACCGGTCGTGTGGTGAAAGTATTATCTTGTGACCTCAACGGCTTAGAACAATTGCAGATTCCGACTGAAGGAATGGCTTCAGGTAAATATCTGCTTACACTGGTTTCGGGAGCTAGAAAAGCCACCGTATCCTTTATTCTTCCTTGAGATTTATCTGAACAGGATTGCACAAAGCTGTCCTCCTTTCTGTAGTTGTATTTCTTGCCGACTGTTTGCAGGCGCAGCAGGTTATACAGGTGCGTGATCTGAATTCCGCACTGCCGCTGGAGGGGGTTCAGCTTCACGTAGCAGCAAATGGAGGAATTGCACAAATCTTACGCTCGGATGAACGGGGCATATCTACGCTCCGTATAACTCAGGTTCAAAAGTTAAGTGCATACTTTCCCGGGTATGCGGATTGGGAAAGCGCGGGCCCTTTTCCGGGTGATACCATCAGGGTATTCATGGACCCGCTGGATAACAGACTGGATCCGGTGGTAATCACGGCACTGACCGCACCTGCACCGGGTTCTCGTTCAGCCAACAATATCCGCGTGATTGGCAGGCAGCAAATGCAGCAGCTTGCCGCTCAAAACCTTTCAGAA
>JAGWYC010000216.1 GCA_018969565.1 Bacteroidota bacterium
AGCAAAATCCTTCCCCAGCAAGCCCTGAATTTTCAATCGTTGGGGATGATTTATGGCATCGCGCTCCAGGTCGTAAAAACTGTTGATGATAAATCCCGCAGAAATGATGAAGGAAGTACAAACTACAATTACATGCAGCCTGTTATCGTACAAAATTCCCGGAAATCCTGTTTTTGGAGAGAATACAAACGCCGCAGCCAGATATTGAACCACCAGCGTGAGCAGCACAATTTGCCACCTGACCAATTGCAACAGGGCTATCCATTTCAAGAGCCTATGACTTCTTGAACGGAATTCCATTGGTTAAAAACGATAAATAACTTCTAAACTGTGGCCTTCCAACTTTCTGCGAGCCAGCTCCAGATCTTGGGTAAAACCGAGGATGAACCCGCCACCGCCGCTTCCGCATAACTTCAGGAAATAGGCATTTGATTCAATTCCCTCTTTCCATAGTTTTTCGAAAGAATCAGGAATCATGGGCCTGAAATTCTCCAGGAACAATTTTGACAGCTCCTTCAGGTTCTGGAATAAAGGCTTGGGGTCACGATTCAGGAAGGCTTTGATACACTCGTCATTATACTTTACCAGTTGTTGACGAATCATGTTCCTGAATCCTTCGTGTTTTAGTTTTTCCAGGAAGATACTTACCATGCTGCTGGTTTTACCCGGAGCACCGGTATCAAGCAGAAAAATGCCCCCTTTTCCGGTATTGTTTTCTGTAGGAAGACCAACAGTTCCCAGTTCATCCCGCGAGCGAATCAGCACGGGAAGATTCAGGTAACAAATCAATGGATCAAGACCGCTGCTTTTTCCATGAAAATGGCTTTCTAACTTGGAAAACACTTTTTTCAGATTCAACAGGGAATCAGCCTCTGAAGCGCCTTCCGCAGTAGGCTTATCCAAAGCATAACGGTCATAAATAGCGGCCACTACAGCGCCGCTGCTTCCCACACCAAATCCTTGTGGGATGCTGCTGTCAAAATACATTCCCTGTTCCAGGTCTGCCTTGAACTGCGCCAGGTTCATCCTGCAAGGCAGTTCCCCAGATTGTTCCAGCTTCAGGAGAAATGCATGGAAATCAGATAGCGCCTTATTCGAAGACTCTGCTTCATGACCTGCATCATTGGAAAACAGGATTTTGCCTTTGTAGAAATTAAAAGGGATGCTCAAACCCATGGAATCTTCGATGATTCCGTATTCTCCGAACAGGAGAATCTTTGCGTAGAACAAAGGGTGGGAATTGTTCATGTTAAGCGTTTAACTCCGGGGCCGATGGTACTGCAAATATACTTTCCACCTTCACAAGCTTCAGCCAGCATCGGGAACAAGGTTTCCCCAAGATGAATGCGATGCTGTCCCGGAAATAATACATGCACATTGGCCCCGGCATCAAGGGTAAAAACAACCGGTATTCCGGATTGTTCGCGGAATGCCCGAACTTCCTTGATGATACGGAGTGTTTCCGGCTGCATCAGCATGTACGAAGGACTGGAACACATCATCATGGCGTGCAGTTGAAGGGCTTCTGATTCCACCAAATCGGCAAATGCCTGAATATCGCCCTGTTGCAGAACATGTTTCAGCCGACTCATATTCCTGTTGGCTTCCTGAAATCGCGATTTCGCATAAGGATGCTCCTGAAGCAACGCATGACCCTGGGTACTGCTCACCGATTTACTGCCGGTTTCCACCAGCATCACGGCATCCATCCATCCTTGAAATTCAGGATGCAATAAATGATCAACGGAGATGGCGTAGCGATCGCTGCTTCCGTGGAAATCCGGATGTTCCCCCCACATGGCTGCGGTTCCGTTGATACTCCGGCAGGCACTTCCTGAACCAAGACGGGCTAATTCTGAAGCGAATTGAACATCAGGGCTTTGATTACTCAACGAAGCATGTATTTCGGCCAGACAAAGCGCCAACGCCCCCAGACCTGATGCTGAAGAGGCGATACCGCTGCTGTGTGGGAAATTATTTGATGTGTGTATGGTCAGGCTGTAATCTTTCAGCCAGGGAAGCAAATCGTCAATGCGCGCCAGAAACTCGCGTATTTTAGGTTCAAACGATATCTGACGTGCTCCATCAAGAAATACCTGAATGTTGCCCGGTTCTTCGGAAGCGCAGGTAAGTTTCGTTTCGGTGTACAGGTCCGCCAGTGTAAAACTCAAACTGGCGTTGGCCGGCAACTGCTTGCCTTTCTTTCCCCAGTACTTTACCAAGGCAATATTGGAAGGGCAGCGCCAGGCTGCTTCATACTTGTTTTTGTTTATCATGGCCAACGGGCAATTTCTTCAAGGCGGAAACTGGCTAAATTTCCAAATACTGCTTCAAATTCATCTGGTATGTACTCTGCCAGCAGGGCGTCACCACCCCAGGCTCCTAAACTCTTCATGAAACCCGGATACTCCGGAAACTGACGACCGGTGGGCGTTAAACCCAGCACATCTGCCAGCGTTTGTTCATATTGAAACATCAGTTGATTAAACGCTGATGCGTCCTCGGATTCAAGAGCGCTAATCGCCCATTGATCCAGTTGTTCCCGATAGTATTGCAGGTTCTTGATATTCGACTGAACATCGGAAACCGATTCCCGGCTGTTAACCTTCTTTCCAAGAAAAACCACCCGGTAGTCGCTCAGGAAATCAGGTAAGGCCTGAAGGGTGTCAATCTCTCTTCCCTCTTCGGTCAGTCGGTACATAATGGCCTGATCATGAAAGGCCGCAGCCACATCATAACCGCTGCCGGGAAAAGAAACCTGCATCAACGCGAAAGGGTCAGTCTCAGACCAACGGGCAAGATTGGCTATCAGTGCGGAACTGCTGCCCAAGCCCCACTCCTTTCTAAAAGAGGCTTTAATACGCACATGTAAATCCTTTTCTGCGCCGCACAAGTCGGGCCTATTTTGGGAAATATGATGCAACATCTGGTGCAGCGGTCGCAACACGGTAAGCAATTCAGATGTTTCATCCTGCAAACGGAACTGGCAGTTCATCCATTCCTTGCCCTCGTAATCGAAACTTTGCCAACGCACCATTCCTTGACCGTCTGTTACCGATACTTCGAAGTTCTGCCTAAACTTAACCGGCAATGCGCACGACCAGGCTCCGGCCAAAACGGCGTATTCACCAACTAGCATGATTTTGCCTGGTGAGGAACAACGGTATAAACCGGCTTCTATATCAGCGCTGATGTTTGGCAAATTGTTCTGCAGGAATTCCGCGAAGCTGACAAAAGATGGATACGGCGGCGCTGTGACTCACAACTTTATCCTTGAAATATTCAACAATAGTTTTCTTTTCATCTTCGGTTGCCTCCAGTTGATTCAGAATATTGAGGAGGTGCATTTTCATGTGACCTTTCTGAATACCTGTGGTAATCAGGGAGCGAATGGCCGAAAAGTTCTGCGCTAAGCCTGCCGCCGCCGTAATCATCATGAGCTCAGTTGCATTGGGATTACCCAGCATTTCATGCGCAAATTTCACCATAGGATGCAGCCTGGTAATGCCACCCACAGTTCCAAGCGACATGGGTATTTCTATCCAGAACCTAAATACATCGTTTTCTACCGATGCATGGGTAAGACTTGTATATTTTCCACTTCTTGAAGCGTATGCATGAGCACAGGCTTCAATGGCCCTGAAATCATTACCTGTGGCAAGAACCACGGCATCGATTCCGTTCATGATGCCTTTATTGTGGGTGACGGCTCGATAGGGCTCAATTTCTGC
>JAGWYC010000217.1 GCA_018969565.1 Bacteroidota bacterium
AGGTGCATTTTGGTAGGCTGTAAATACTGCCCCAGGGTAAGTACATCGCAACCGTGCTCCCGCAGGTCGTTCATGATGGTGCGGATTTCATCGTCAGTTTCGCCAAGTCCCAGCATCACACCTGATTTGGTTCTTACACCCAATTCTTTCGTGCGTCTGATTTGTTCCAGGCTCCGCTCATACTTGGCCTGAGGCCTGACCATACGATATAGTTGCGCCACTGTTTCCATATTGTGGCTCACCACCTCAGGACGTTCGCTTACGACCATCTCCAGTAAATCCCATTGCGCCTTGAAATCAGGAATCAGGGTTTCCATGGTCGTTTCCGGGTTCATTTCTTTCACTTTCCGGATGGTTGCCGCCCATACTCCGGCGCCCTTGTCTTTTAATTCGTCTCGGTTTACCGAAGTAATAACAGCGTGCTTCACGCCCATGAGGCGAATGGCTTCGGCTACCCGTTGAGGCTCGTCGAGGTCGTATTCATTTGGTCTTCCTGTGGCTACAGCGCAAAACGAACAACTGCGCGTGCAGATATTTCCCAGGATCATAAAAGTGGCTGTTCCTGCACCCCAACATTCACCCATATTCGGGCAACGTCCGTCTTCGCAGATGGTATGCAGCTTGTTTTCTTTTACGATTTTCTTGACACGTGTGTATTCAGCACCCGTGGGCAATTCTATTTTTAACCAGGAAGGCTTGCTGATGCCTTGCTGCTTCTGGGCAGGTTGCAGGGGTAATTCAATCACAGGTCAGTCCGAATAACCGAGCGCAAAACTAAGGTAAAAGGAAGAATAAACGCTTTTGTGCTCCTGCCTGTACATGATGGGCAGGCTCTTGCTGAACGCATCCAGCATGATGCCGCAACCAATTTGTTTGTAGTCGTTTCGGAAATTACCCCAACGGGCCAGTAAACCGGCACGAAGATGTATGCCGGGTATCAACTGACCTTCGTTAAGTCCGTAATTGAAGTTGGAACGTCCGCCAATCAGAAACTGAGGAATAAGTTCCGGATTGTACCGCGTGGGCCGATAATAAGCTGAGGTATTATCCACATAAAGTAAATCCACATAAACAGGTGCCATGTAGGCCAGGCTCAGACCACTGAGAACCTGCGCCTGTATGCCAATGGATTTGCGGTCTTTCCGTTCGGCAATCATGTGTTTGAATCCTACTAATCCACGCAGCACATAGGCCCGGTTGACCTTGCCAAAAACGTAAGCGGAACTGTTGGGGATGGCAGTATTGATGACATCTATTTCTTTGGGATGCCTCAGGTTGCCCAGCTCCACGCTCCTTAACATTTTGCTCCCTTCACGATATGGCTTTACCGTGGTAAAAAAGAACCCAATTCCCTTGCCGCTGGCTGTAATGCCGAGGTCAAATTCCCGGCCTGACTGCGCCGGAGATGACACAGCCGATATCAAAATCAGCAGGAACAGACTGCAATGCTTCAAGGTGAACAAATTTACGGAAATTCGCAGCATGAAAACAGCGAAAGTGGTTTACCTCGGCGAACTCAGGGCTACGAGTACACACCTGGCTTCCGGTCAGGAAGTGATTACCGATGCCCCGGTGGACAATATGGGAAAGGGTTCTGCTTTTTCACCTACAGACCTTTGCGCCACCAGTCTGGCTTCATGCATGATTACCACCCTCGGCATATACGCCGGGAATCATCAGATTTCGTTGGGGAACATGGAAGCAGAAGTACAAAAAATCATGGCGTCTGACCCGCGCAGAATTGCCGGAATAGAAGTGCATTTGACCATTGGCCTCAGCGAAACACAGTTACAGGACGAACACCTGAAGACGGTACTCACCCGCGTAGCACATACTTGTCCCGTAGCCCGATCCTTGCATCCTGACCTGCTGCAAACCATTAAGATTGATTTCGTGCCGCAGCCTGCCTGAAGTATGATTACTTCAGGAATGGATTTTAGTGGATGGCAAAGAATAAACCAATGACGTTCGTCCCCGGATTTACCTTTTGGGGGCTAAACCCCTTTTCTGCCGGAATTAACGAACCTGATGCGCAGATACGTTTTTCTCACCACTTACAGAGGGACATCCGCGGCCTTTTTTGCGGGTGGAGCATGAAGATGCAGCAAGAACCACAAGGGCGGAGGCCAGCAACAGGATTGATTTGTTCTTCGTCATGGATGTTTGCGTTTTATGGGCAAAATTAAGGATATCCTTGCATTAGACCAGCATGGTCAAAAATTATACCAATGCATGGCTGATGATAAGGCTTGTAAAGCACTGTCATCGGATGCCCGCGCTTTTGCCCTCCTGCAAAGGGATTTGGCACCCAAAGCTGAATTAAAACTACCGGGCTGGGCCTTGAAAAAGTGCCTTTTCACGCGCAGGGCTCTGGAACAGTGCAGCTCGGAAGCACTGGCTCATTATAAGGCCACCAGGTATAGTGGCGTGCATTGCATAGACTTGAGCGGCGGTCTTGGTGTTGATGCAGTGACTTTTGCAAGAAGCTTTGAAGAAGTAACTTCCATAGACCCTGATGAAGACCTTCATGTGCTGTTTATGCACAATGTGAAACAACTGGGTCTCAGGAACATCCACCGGATTCAGGGTGATGCCCTCAGTGTTTTACAGGGCTTGCAAAGCCGAGCTGACCTGATATTCCTCGACCCGGACCGTAGGGATAAGCAGGGCGGAAAGCGATTAGTCGGTTTTCAGCATTATCAACCCAATCCACTGGAATTGTACCGATTGTTCGGACATCTGGGCAGGAGATGGCTTATGAAGTTTTCACCTCTTGACGACATCAAGGCCATCATGGATGCTTTCACAGGACTGAAAAGCATCAGTGTGCTGAGTAAAGATGCCGAAGTGAAGGAATTATTGCTGGAGTTGATTCCGGAATACTCCGGAACGACAGAAATCGCAGCGGTATTTATTGGGCAGGGCAGCAATGACACATACAGTTATCATCTTGGAGGCTCCTCATTGTTTCAGGGTAATCCGTCAAGCGCTGAACCATTGCAGTGGTTGTACGAACCTGCATCAGCCCTGATAAAAAGCGCGTATCTCAAGAATACCAAGCACCGGATGCAGGCACTGAATGCTTCCGGAACCTTATGGACTTCGGTGCAAAGAGCTGATTTACCCGGACGATGGGTTAAAATTTCAGTGGTTAAAAAAGATTTTTCTCTGCGGAAGATGAGCCGTTTTTTAGAGGAGCAGGGAATCCAATCGGGGCTTGTCAAAACACGGGATTTCCCAATTGGGTCGGAGCAGGCGAGGACTTTGCTGGGGATTGCGGAAGGAGAAGATTACGCCATTTACCTGACCAAAACCGGCAATACTGCGCTGATGATTATGGGGGAAATCAGCCGGGATTCAGGAAAGGAACATTAAGCGTTAGTGCGCTTGATGTAATGTTCCAGGGCTGTGACCATACTTGGGGCTTCAGCCGTAGGCGCAGGAATATCCAGAATCAGGTTGTGTTCCAGGATGGCCTTTTGGGTAGAATCACCGAAACCGGCAATACGGGTATTGTTCTGCTTGAAATCCGGGAAGTTATCGTAAAGCGACTTGATGTCGGCGGGACTGAAAAAAACCAGGATATCGTAGAATACCTTTTTGAGGTCTGAGAGGTCAGAGCTCACAGTTCGGTAGATGGTAAACTCCGTAAGGTTCAGTTTATGCGCCTTGAAGAAATCAGGAATGCTGGGTTTGCGAATATCTGAGCAGGGAAACAGA
>JAGWYC010000005.1 GCA_018969565.1 Bacteroidota bacterium
GGTTGCTTTTGTGCTGCGTGGTAAATCTCTTCGAAGGAAACTTCAAGCCTCTCCCCTTCCTGATCAGCGCTTTGATACTGCTGAAGCCGGTTTTTGTCCTGTTCATTCCTTTGAGCATATTTCTGTTCTTTAAACCGCACAAAAACCGTCTGCTTCAAGGACTACCTCTGGTTTTGTTTTTGGTAATTTCTGCATACAATAAAACGCAAACCGGCTGGTTCCACTACAGCTCCATGCCGGTGGAAAACGCCTATGAATACAATATGCGCGCGGTGATGAATCATGTGAACAGTTCGGAGGAAATAGATGCATTGATGCAAACCTGGGATAAACAGTTGCATGAATTAAACTATACCGAACGGGCAGCATTTATGCAGCGCCTAAGCAGAGAAAAAATCAGCGCCCATATCATGTTATATCTGTACCTGCATGTGCGGGGTGCGCTGGCAGTGCTTCTGGATCCCGGACGTTACGACCTGGTGGCGTTCTTCAGGCTCCCGCAGGGCTCCGGCTTGATGGACATCAAAAAGCAATCGCAGGGTTTGCCCCCTATTCCCATGCTGTTGTATATGGGGGTATTACTTTTGTGGCGTTTGTTGTTGCTTGTAATGGTTTTGCGCCTTCTGCTCCTGCAATGGCATTGGCGCCTTTTCCTTGTATTGTTCCCTGTATTGCTTCTGATGGCTGCCGCAGGACCCGTAGGTTCGGCACGTTATCTGTTCCCGGCTGCTCCGCTTATTTTTGTGCTGGCCGCTGCCGGTTTTACCGCAAAGCGACGCACATTGACTGCATGAAGAAGATCCTGCTGCTGAGTGATACCCACGGGCATCTTGACGATGCCATACTGCGTCATACCGCAGAGGCCGATGAAGTGTGGCATGCCGGCGACTGGGGCGGCGGACTTTCACTCAGCGACCGGCTGTCAGGTATTAAACCTTTGCGCAGCGTTTATGGCAATATAGACGGTGCCGACTTGCGGCAGGTTTATCCTGAAACCCTTGTATTTCAACTGGAGGGATTCAAAATTCTTATGATTCATATCGGCGGATATCCCGGCCATTACCCGGCTGCTCTGCGTCAATTACTCAATAAAGAACGTCCAAACTTGTTTGTATGCGGTCATTCCCATATCCTTCGGGTTATGCGCGATCAGCAATATCAAATGTGGTGCATGAATCCGGGGGCTGCCGGCATTTCCGGATTTCATAAAATGCGTACGATGTTACGTTTTTCCTTGCATGAAGGTCAACTGCTGGAACCGGCAGTGATTGAACTGGGTCCACGCGCTGCTCTGCACGACAAAAGTTATATTTGAAATCTGGAATGCGTGTTAAATTAAGCATCATTGGAGGGCGATTGCTCAGAGGCTTTTATGAATTCTTCACCAATGCCTCTTTCCGCCGCTGGATTGGATTTATACTCACAAAACCATTGGGGAAACGCTACAAACCTTGTGTTTTTCGATGGTTTGGTGCTGAGTTTCGTGTTCCTGATGCGCTGTCTTTCTTCTGGCAATACCATGAAATCATGGTGCGGAAAGCCTACCATTTCCCTTCCTCCATTCCGGAACCTGTAATTTATGATTGTGGCAGCAATGTTGGACTCAGTCTTTTCTCATACAGAATGCAACATCCGCATTCCCGACTGGTTGCCTTCGAGCCGGACCCTAAGGTTTATGCCTTGCTGGAGAAGAACATTCGTGCCAATCATTTGAGTCCGGTAGAACTCTTTCAGGCCGCAGTCTGGAAGAATAACGGTTTTATGAATTTCAACAGCGAAGGTGCCGATGGTGGGGCATTGGGCAGCGGCACGCTGGAAGTACGGACCATTGACCTGGGCCAAATGTTGCATGCCGAGCAAAGGGTTGATTTCCTGAAGATGGATATTGAAGGCGCCGAGCGAATCGTGCTGCCTCATATTCGTCCCCATCTTCATAAAATCAAACATATGTTCATTGAATACCACAGCTTCCCCAATGAGCCACAGGAACTACATCGAATCCTGCAGATATTGTCGGAAGAGGGTTTTACCTATTATCTGGAAACCGATGTGCGACGTAAGAATCCATTTACACCAAGAACTACAGCCGCAGGGGCGCCCGAGTTTCAGACGAATGTTTTCGCGGTGAACATGAATTCATGAAGATAGTCCACCTGAATACTAATGCATCCGGTGGCGCGGCCACGGCCTGCTTCAGGTTGCACAGGGCCTTGCTGGAGGCCGGTGCTGATAGCAGGGTACTCACCCTAAAAAGAGGCTATTCCAAAGAAGATGCCCGCATCAGCTCCTGGGAGAGCTTCCAACCCCGAGGTTTCCGGTTCAGAGATACCTGGAATCGTGTCCGAAACAAACTGAAGACCCTGGGAAAGCCTTCGTTCTTCTTCAGCAGTCCCTTTTCGGTATTTCCTGTGGAAGATCATCCCTGGGTGAAGGAGGCTGACATTGTTCAGTTGCACTGGGTGGCGAAGTTTATTGATTACAGGCGTTTTTTCAGGACGGGTAAGCAATATGTTTGGACGCTCCATGACATGCAGCCCTTCAGCGGTGGTTACCACTACACCGGCGGATTCAACTTTGAGGCTTACCAAAACCTGATTCGTCGCAATGAAGCCATGAAGCTGGAAGCGCTGAAAGGAATTGACTTACAGCCTGTGGCACCATCAAAATGGCTGGCCGATATTGCTGCAAAGTCGGCTGTCTTTTCGCAATTTGGCTGTGCGCACATTCCAAATTGTATTGACACACGCATATTCAGGCCCGCCAATATTCTGGAACTGCGCCGCGCTCTGGGATGGCCGGAACATAAAAAAGTGTTGTTGTTTCTGGCCGAAAATCTGGATGAACCCCGAAAGGGCTTTGCACTGCTCCTTGAAGCCCTGCGCCATATTAACCTGTCGGAAACCCTGCTGGTAGCCGTCGGGAAATCACCGGTCGGTCTGGAAGGCCTTCCCTACATTCATATACCGTTCACTACCGATGAACAAAAGTTAGCCAAAATATACGCGGCTGCCGATTATTATATCACCCCAAGCCTTGAAGACAATCTACCCAATACCGTGATGGAAGCACTGGCCTGTGGCACCCCGGTTATTGCCTTTCACACCGGAGGCATTCCGGAAATGGTGCAACACGGTTTTAATGGGTTTCTCTGTGAAGAAAATACATCGGCATCCCTGAGGTTACAGATTGAAGAGGCATTGCGTTTTGAGCATTTGGCCTTGATGTCTCAGCAGGCGGAAGATTCCGTGCAGGAGCGTTATCGCTTCCCAATTATCGCACAGGCGTATCTTCAGCTCTACCAAAAACTGTTGAAATAGTCTATGCCACGCAAATGGGGACTATTTCTCCTGTTCGGAGCCCTGGTTTACCTGTTGGCTACCCGGGCCGGAATCACCCAATTACCGATTTTCCGCCTGAGTGGTAAAATGATGGCGGTTTTGTTGCTCCTGCTTTTGGTGCGGAGGGCTTGGGGAAAATGGTAGGTGCGACAGCTGTCATGGTGAGCCTGTCGAACCATAAGGATTTAGTTGTCCTATGATGGTTCGATTTCTATGACCTACGCAAGTTCATTTTGGTAATTTTTTTCATAGAGCCGATTTTGATTTACGCAGGCAAAAACGCGGTGGCTCACCACTACAGTGCTTTAATTCTTCTTCTCTGCTCCGCTGAACTGCAGCAGGTATGATTTGATGAAGGGCCACAGAGCGCCGTCCATCACTTCCTGGATATTGCTGGTTTCTTCACCGGTGCGCACGTCTTTCACCAGTTTATAGGGGTGAAACACGTAGTTGCGTATCTGTGAACCCCATTCAATCTTCATCTTGGAATCCTCAATAGCTGCTCTTGCGGCATTGCGTTTCTGCACTTCCATTTCATACAAACGGCTCTTCAGCATTTGCATGGCGCGTTCGCGGTTTCCGCCCTGGGTGCGTTCAACCTGGCAGACCACCACGATGCCCGTCGGAATATGCGTCAACTGCACCTTGGTTTCCACCTTGTTTACGTTCTGACCGCCGGCTCCGCCGCTTCGGCTGGTATGGAGTTCCACATCGGCGGGCTTGATTTCTATTTCAATGGTATCATCTACCAACGGATATACATAAACGCTGGCGAAACTGGTATGTCGGCGCTGATTGCTGTCAAAAGGACTGATACGCACCATGCGGTGCACCCCATTTTCGCTTTTCAGGTATCCGTAGGCAAAATCACCTTTTATTTCCAGCGAAACACTTTTAATACCGGCAACTTCCCCATCGGTGCGCTCCAGTTCCGAAATACTGAACCCGTTCTTCTCGGCGAACATGATGTACATACGCATCAGAATTTCGGCCCAGTCGCAGCTTTCAGTTCCACCTGCCCCCGCGTTGATTTCCAACACACAGCCCAGATGGTCTTCCTCGTTTTGGAGCATATTCTTGAACTCCAGGTTTTCCAGCAGTTCGAGTACCATGCCATAATGCCGATCAACTTCATCGGAAGTCACATCGCCGGCTTCTTCAAATTCACGCAACACTTCAAGGTCGGCCAATTCCTTTTCAATATGCTGAAAGGCATCAGTCCAGACCTTTTTCTCCCTGATTTTTTTTAAATGCGCTTCCGCTTTTTTGGGGTCATTCCAGAAACCCGGATCCAGGGTCTGGTGTTCCTCGTCCTGTATTTCAATCAGCTTCCTATCGACGTCAAAGATACCTCCTCAGGGCCTCAGCACGGCCCCTTATATCCTTGAATTGCTCATTATTCATGCCGCGAAAATACAAAGGCAACGGGCATTTTTTCAGGCAAGCAGGAAGTTCAGGATGGATTCAGGTCAAGCACAGTGACAGTATAGTTCCAGGTTTTCTTGCCATTGGCCGATTTAACCTGCACTTTAAATACCGATTTATCGGCAATTGTCTTCACGTCAATCGCGGGTTTCCAAACCAATGTAGAGAGCGGGTAAAGCGCGCTGTAAGGCTGGATTTCGCAAGGAATATCTTTTCCTGCAGCATCTGTCATTTTCACGGTTGCACCTTCCAGATTTTCGTAACATCCGAAAGACCAGCGGTCGAACAGCAGTCTTTTGGCCACAAAACCCTTGTTTGGCCAGGCAATGAAGCTGTTTTTATATCGGGAGGAATCGCGGTTTCCGGCATCATCCAGCACCCAGAGGGCGGTAAATCCTTTGCTTGATCCATGCCCGAGGGCATAAGCCTGCGGATTAAGCAGCCAGCGACGGTTGCCACAACTTGGGTTGTCATTGTCATCCATGGCACTGGTCACACCGATCACCGTGTTAACACCGGCAACGGGAATGCTGTTTCTGGCTGCCAGGTTGGCTTCTTCTGTAAAACAGCGGTGAAACTTGTCTATTTCATGCGAAGCCGTACCGGTTACTTCCCAGGCCAGCGCAGCCTGCTGGCACATGCGGTTCTTTTCGGGTGAAAGGATGATGGGATCCAACACACCGGCGTTGCGTCGGAAAAAGTTGATGCGTTCCTCCACCTTCTTCTGAATTTCGTCTGAAACGGTGCCAGGATTGCACAAAGTTCCGGAACCATTCCAGGCATAGTTCTTCACTCGGGTTTCAAAATATCCGTAGCGGAAATCTGCTGTTACCAGTTTCTCCAGATAGATTGGCAGGGTGAACGATGCCGGATCAAAGGCTTCAAGCTTGCGATAGGCCACCCAGGCGGCGCTCATGTCGGCTTCCTTCATGGCCATATCCATCCAGCGCAGTAACAGACGCACATGAGTGGTTTTCAACTGCATGGCCGCCATGGTTTTCGCATCTTTGGCATATTCGGCCAGAAGCGACTCACTCAGGAAGTTGAGGGCTGCCAGATCATTGTATTTCAGCGAATCTTTTTTTAGCTGGTTGAAATATCTCAGGCGGAATTGTTGCATGGCAACCTTCCTTTCGTCCAGCATGGTCCAGGCATGCACCAGTCCTACAGGCAGGCTGTCCAGTTCCGTCCAGGTGCGGGCATCTGCCGCATCTTTACAATCGCCGCAAACCTGTCGCAGGTAGTGTTTATAACTCAGAGCCGCAGCGGTAAAAGCATTTCGTTCGGCATAGTATTTCCATACCCGATTGGCTATATCCGCCGGTTTTGCCAAAAGGAAAAAGTCGGCGCTGTTTCGGGCATTTCTTTTGTATAGCGCGGCTTTATCTGATACGAAACGTTCCAGCAGTTTGCGCGCCGTAATTACATCGCCCGCGTTTGCCGCATTACGGATGCGAAACAGATAATAGGCATTTTGGTTGTACAGAAAGAAGGAATCGGCCGGCGCCTGTTGCAGTCCCTTGTTTACCGCCTCAATAAAGGGGTCGGATATGGGGGTTGTTTCCACATCGTGCTTCAGAATGTTCACCTGCATTGAGGCCAACATGGCATTCTTAGGAAACATCTTCATCCCGTATTCAGCAATATATCTGGCCGAATCAAAAAGGTTTCGCTCCATGTAATATTTGCCGAGCATTTCGAAAGGCTCACGGCAGAAGGTGTGAAACAGCATAGAATCGCGGAAGGCATCAATCTGCCATCTGACTGCTTCCCGCAAAACCGGAAGTGCATCGCGCTCCTGCCCTGCCTTCATGTAGCATACACCTGTCATGGAATAGCTGAGCGTATCTCCGGAGAGGTCGTATCCAAATTTGAACGATTGGATGGCGCGGAAATATTTTTCCTGTCCATAGTTAGACCAGGCTTCCTTGTTGTTGGCATCTTTAAGACCGCGCAATACCGGCATAAACTGGCGGGTATAACGTCCGGACTTGTCGTAGTTGCGGGCCTTGAGCGCTGATTTCACTGCATCCTTAAGGGCAGAGGGGTTCTTGACCGTGTACTTCTCATTTTTCTGAAGTTCAAACAGCGCATTGGCTTTGATAAACCAGGCCAGAGGACTTTTCGCCGTGGCTTCGTCTTTGATGGCATTTTCGGCCTGACCCAAGGCCCTTTCATATTGATTGAGTTTCAGCGCATTGAGTCCGTTGGTTTCAGCTTTTGATTGAGCAGAAACACTGAGGAAAAGCGGCAATAAGGTGCCAAGAGAGATTGTGTACTTCAGCATGTTCACAGATACAAAAGAACGGCATGAAGGCAGCTTGATGCAAGAAAATTCTAATTCCTCACGTCTTGCAATTGGAGTAGGCTGAAAGCCTGTGCTTTTTCCTCAAACAGTACTTTTGTCCGTTTCCAGGTATGCGCAAAAAAATCAGAATCGCGATAACGGTTTAAATCTGCCTCACTGTTCCAGCGGCTGTGGGTGTACAGCACGCATGGATTCCCTGCATCCTGCATCAGTTTCAGTTCCTCGCAACCGGGGAAGTTCCTGATATGTTGTTTCACCTCATCGAACAATTGCAGAAAATCCGAAAGTGATTCGGGGCGAAAGTGCATGCGTACAATTCTGAGTAAGCTCATTTCAGTCGAATTCAATCATGATGTCATGGTTTTTCTTGAAGCCCAGAATACTGGCCACAGAAGCTCCGTGAATGCCAATGACCAGAAAATCATTTTCTGACCAGCGTGCATAGGGATAACCGGCATGTTGCGGGGAAGTCCAAATTTCCGGAGCATCCAGATAGTCATTATAACCAATTTTAATTTTCCATTTACGGCCCTGCATGTGCGTTTCAGCCCATTCCCTGATCAGATTGGTATGCGCATTTCCATATTCATCATTGTACAGCACGGTAATGCGCACAAATTCACCCAGATGAAAGGGCTGCTGCCAGCTTAGGCTCACTGCATGACGGAAAGGAACAGCTATTGCCTCAGGGTTCATGTGCTCCTGTAGAAGTTTACGGATGGCCGGTACATAAATATCCCGGGCAACAGAACGTACTTGCGCATCTTGATTTAAACGGTAATAATTCACCTGCACACCTTCAAGCGCCATGGGAAGGATTCCATTATCGGCAGCCAGAAAAAAACGATCTTCACAAACGGCCAGCAAATGGAGGGCCGCAGCATAAACATCTACCGAAACAACATGAATGCTACCTTCCGGGAAATGATTGTGATAGGATCGGAGCAGAAAGGCGGGTGCAAAATAATTCTGAGCATCGGCGTGGTGGTAAATATCTACAAGCTGCACTGCAGCAGGGATACGACAGATTTGTCCCTTCAGGGAAGCCAGCTCCGCAGAGCCTGCTCCAAGGTCTGTTAACAGGGTTATCACCGTCACTGAGTTCAGAATTTTATATTTGTGCAAAGTTAGCTGACACTTAAAGGATCAGGCAATTGAGGGAACGTACTTTTACGCTGCAAAACATCAACCCGCAGGTTTTTTACGGGGTGAACAACCATACATTCCAACAGATACGGGCATTTTTCCCCAAGCTGAAAATTATTGCGCGGGGCGATGTACTCATGGCCAGCGGCGATGATGAAGAGCTGGATAAATTCGCTTCCCGACTGGAAAAACTGGAAACATTCAGTCTGAAACGACCTGAACTGAGCGAACAAATCATCACGGAAATTTTCGGTGCCGGTATCTCAGCCCCTATTTCTGAATTAAACGAACCGGTTGCTGAAGAAGACGTACTGCTTTACGGAACACGCGGCCAACCCATTCGCACGCGCACCTCAAACCAAAGGGCCATGGTGCGCAGTTCCGAAAAAAATGACATTCTGTTTGCCCTCGGTCCGGCAGGAACCGGTAAAACCTACACGGCAGTTGCCATGGCAGTAAAAGCGCTGCGCAATCGCGAAATCAGGAAAATCATCCTGACCAGACCGGCGGTAGAAGCAGGAGAAAACCTCGGGTTCCTTCCGGGAGATCTAAAGGAGAAAATTGACCCTTACCTGCGACCCCTTTATGATGCACTGGAAGACATGATTCCCATGGAGAAACTCAAAACCATGATTGAAACGAGAATCATTGAGATTGCCCCCATGGCCTTCATGCGCGGCCGAACACTGGACAACTGTTATGTGATTCTGGATGAAGCACAAAACAGCACCGATATGCAGTTAAAAATGTTCTTAACACGAATGGGGCCACAGGCTAAATTGATTATTACAGGCGACCTCACGCAAATTGACTTACCGCGGAAGCAGCAGAGCGGATTGCGCAAAGCTGTGCATCTGCTTAAGCATATTGAAGGCATTGGAATCATCCATCTGGATACTTCTGATGTGGTGCGTCACAGGCTGGTAAAAGCTATCATTAAAGCTTACAATAGTCAGGACGAAGAAGACAAATCGGAAGATTAAGAAAGATTTAAAAAAAATCAGCAATTTTGCTCTTTGAGGTTGAAGAAGTTATGAAAGCGCTGACGGCAACGAATTTTTTTTTCAGGAACCAAACCACCTTCCTGCGGGGCAAGGTTCGTGATGTTTACAGCATCGGGCAGGAACACCTCGTGGTGGTAGCCTGCGACCGTATTTCTGCTTTTGACCATGTGCTGCCCAAGCCGATCCCTTACAAAGGTCAGGTATTGAACAGCGTGGCGGCTTTATTTCTCGATGCCACCCGTGACATCATTCCTAACTGGAAAATTTCCACTCCTGACCCTCAGGTTACCATAGGGTACAAATGCGATGCAATCCCTGTTGAATTTGTGGTAAGGGGATATTTAGCCGGTCATGCCTGGAGGATTTACCGGGAAGGGGGAAGAACTATTTGCGGTGTTAAAATGCCTGATGGCCTGCGCGAAAACGACCAACTTCCACATCCGATCATTACGCCCTCAACCAAAGCCAGCAGCGGACATGATGAGGACATCTCACTGGAAGAAATTATCGAGCGCAAGCTGCTCACACAAAAACAGTTGGATAAATTGGTGGAAACCTCTCTGGCACTATATGCCAGAGGCACGGAATATGCCGCAGAACGCGGATTGATTCTGGTGGATACCAAATACGAATTCGGTCGCAGAGAAGGCAAACTGATGCTCATTGACGAAGTGCATACTCCCGATTCTTCCCGCTTCTTCTACGCCAATGCTTATGACGAACTTCAGAAGCAGGGCAAACCGCAAAAGCAACTCTCTAAGGAATTTGTACGCGAATGGCTCATTGCGCACCATTTTCAGGGACAGAAAGGCCAGGTAATCCCCGATATGCCCGATGAGTTTATTGCCTCTATCACCGACAGGTATGTAGAATTATATACCGCCATGACGGGTCAGGAATTTGTAAAACGCAGTTACCAGAACATTTTAAGTGACATGGAGCAGCGTATCATAAGCAACCTGGAACAGCTAAACATCATCTGAAACAACTCAACCCAGCTATATGAAAAGAGTTCTTACCACTACCCTGTGCTTTGCTTTTTACAGCCTTATGGCACAAACAGCAAGCACCTTTGCCGGGTCGCAGTATCTTGGCAATGGCGGTTATAATTCCACCGCTAACAATGCAATTGCTTCTGAAAAATACAGCAGGCCCTTTGGACTCGCACTGGACGTGAATGGAAAAATTTACGTTACCGATGAGCACAACGTTCAGTTGATTGATGGCACAACAAACCGGATTCGCGCCGGTTATCTGGGCGATCCTACTGCAGCAGGGGCCATTGGCTCTGACGACGGGACCGGAACTGTTTCCCGATTTTTCATGCCCAGCGGCGTGGCCATTCACCCAACGGCCAACGATGCATACGTTTGCGATCGTTACAACAGCACCATCCGCAAAGTGTCAAAATTTGTCAATACCAGCAATGGACAGATTGTCAGCACATTTACCGGAAAAGCCTCCTTTCTTGGTGGTTTTAAAGATGGTTTGCTGTCGGCAGCGGAATTCAACGAGCCGGTTGACGTCGTTATTGATGCCAATGGGGTTTTGTATGTGGCTGATTTTGGTAATGACTGCATCCGGAAAATCACTTCTACTTCAGTAAGTACCTTATGCGGAAATCCGAAAAATCCAGGTTTTGCTGATGGTACCGGTACGGCTGCTAAGTTTGACGCCATCAGTGGTATATGCCTGGAGAATTCCACTTCCCTGCTCGTAGCAGACCGCAATAACAAGCGAATTCGTCGTGTAAACCTGAGCACAGGCGCTGTAACTACGGTTATCAGCGGCCTGGATGCGCCTAATGATGTTGTAGTGGCCAAAGGCAATATATACATCATGGAAAACACCTGCATCAAAGTTTACAACGGAAGTACAACCAGCGTTTTCTGTGGTTCATCAAGCACGGCAGGATATACCAATGGAACCGGCAGCGTAGCGCGTTTCGAGCAGTTGCAGCAAGCCATGTATTATGCGGCAGATGACGTGCTGCTGGTTGTTGATGAAGGCAATAACGTCATCAGGAAAGTTACCCTGAATCCCGCGCCCATCGCCGATTTTATTGCTTCTCCCACCAGTGCTACTGTAGGCCAGACGGTGGTGTTGCGGAACAAATCCCTGTACGGACAAACCTTCAGCTGGACCATTACTCCGGCAAATTATGCCCTGCAAAGCGGTTCCAAGCTGACTGATTCTTTGGTTTACCTTACCTTCAGCACCGCAGGTGCTTACAGTGTGTCCCTTACGGCCACCAATAGCTATGGAAGCAATACGGCCACCAAGAACTCTTACATTAATATCAGCAACATTTCCGGCACAGCGCCTGTGGCTAACTTCAGCGCTGCCAAAACTACACTTACCGTAAACGAGGTGTTGCAGCTTACAGACCAGAGCAGCAACAGTCCCACAGCCTGGGAATGGACCATTACCCCTACCTCATTCACATACGAAACCGGATCCTCGTCTACCAGCCGCTTTCCAAGTCTGCGCTTCACCGCGGCAGGAACTTATTCCATAACGCTGAAAGCAACCAATGCTAATGGCAGCAATTCAGCCACCAAGAGCAATTATATTACGGTTACTGCACCGAATGCCATAGCAGAAACCCATAGCCTGATGATCGGCGTTTATCCTGTGCCGGCTTCGGATTATCTGCGTGTGAATCTGTCATCACATCAAGGTGCAGTTCGTGCTGCTCTTTACGGCACCGATGGTCGAATGTATCATCAGTGGTCCGGAATTCAGGGCGACGAATTCCGTTTGAATCTGCCCGATCAGCTGCAGCCCGGTGTTTATTTCCTGCGCATCAGCGACGAACGTTTCAGCAGCAGCATTCGCATCAGCATTGAACGCTGAACCCAAATATAGCCCCTTGAAAAGCCCTCCTCGCGGGGGCTTTTTTTTGTCTGCAGAAGGCTGGCTGCACTGGGTTAAGACGCTGGTATTCTGGTTGTTCATGGCCTGGCTGAGCCGGCTTGTATTTCTGGGAAGAAGCTGGGATGTGTACCGGCACTATGAAATATGGGCGTTACTCAGCGCTTTTTGGGCTGGGAGTTCTCTGGATTTAAGCACCGCCTGCTACCTCACCGTTTTGCAGATGCTGCTGTGTATTCCTTTGGCGTTTGCGCCCGGAACCAGAGCTTACATACGGACCTGGCTGCTGGTGCAAACCATCCTGTTGAGTGCCGCTTACTTCATTTTGTGCCTTACCGATTCCGAACTGCTTCGGAAATGGGGCAACCGCATCAACGATCAGGTGTTCATTTATCTGGAACACCCTAGAGAAGTGATGGCCTTCAGCAGCGGAACGCCATGGACGGCCATATTCTGCTGGTTTCTTGCGGCCATGCTTCCGGCCATCTGGATTTATGGCCGGCTGAAGCGGATGCGCTTTTTTATGCTGAAACCCGCCCCCTGGAATAACCTTTCCGTGCGCTACGGTTTGCTGCTGTTGCTGTTTCCCCTGGGCATGCGCGGCGGCGTGGGCACTGTGCCTCTGAATCAGAGCGCATCGGCTTTTTCCAACGAAACCCAACTGAACATACTCGCAGTAAATACCTTCTGGAATTTCGGATATTACCTAAGCAACGGCACACGCACGATTAACTTCTCCCAGTTTTATTGCTGCAGCGAAGCCGAAGAACAGAGGGCCATTTCATTCCTGTATCCACGTGATTCGGTGCGAAAGGTCTTGTGCCATACCGTCAGGCCGAATGTACTGCTGATTATTCTGGAAGGAATCACGGCAAAAGCAAGCCAAAGGTTGTCCGGTACGTTGAACTGCACGCCGAATCTGGACCGTATTGCAGCCGAAGGATTTTCCTTCAGGCAGGCTTATGCAGCCGGTGACCGTACGGACAAAGGATTAGCGACCCTGCTGAGTTCATGGGTACCCCAGCCCTGGCATTCCGTATTGCACGAACCCGAAAAAGCCGCCAGAATGCCATCACTCACTGCCACATTGGCCGCAGCGGGTTACCAAACCCTGTTTACCTATGGCGGTGATATACGATTTGCGGACATGAAAGCCTATCTGATGGCCAGCAGTTTTCGGGAGCTATATGATCAGGCAGACTATCCGGCATCCCAACAGAACAGCAAGTGGGGTGCCCATGATGAATACGTGTATCAGAAACTGCTGGAACAATTGCGGGGGCGCAGTAAACCCTGGTTTGGCGCCCTGTTGAGTCTAAGCAGCCACGAGCCCTTTGAAGTACCCGGTGGTAGCCTCAAGGGAACAGAAACAGAGAAATTCCGGGCCAGTATCCAATATGCAGACCGCTGTCTGGGCGCCTTTATGGAACAAGCTAAAAAAGAGCCCTGGTATCGGGAAACACTGATTGTAATTACGGCAGATCATGGGCATGACATTGGTTTAAATCCCGGCCATTCCTTTCATCCGGATCTGTTTCATATTCCCATGGTTTTTACGGGTGGTGCCCTCAATGAGGC
Source organism: Bacteroidota bacterium (assembly GCA_018969565.1). Taxonomy (GTDB): domain Bacteria; phylum Bacteroidota; class Bacteroidia; order NS11-12g; family UBA955; genus REEB481. The sequence continues at coordinate 13,674 of JAGWYC010000005.1, forward strand.
CCTGCGCGGAACAGAAAACACGGAAACGATTTCGCAGGCACACCTTGCTTCCAACCTGCTGATTCAGATGGGCATGAAGCCCTTGCCACTACCCTATTCCACCTGGTTTGACGGAAACAGCGACTATGCTTATTACGCATTTAACAGTGGTTTTGGCGTGGTGCGCGACAGTCTGAGCATGGTAGGTGAAAATCAGCCTTTACGCCGAACCTTTCTAAAAGGCAGTACACCAGGTCATCAATTGGATTCAATGATCCTTACGTTAAGTGCAGCACAACAATTCTGGATAAAAAAATACCGAGATTTGTAACAAATTTCGACGAAACACGTTTGAGCATTGAAATTGGTCCGTGTTTTGTAGTTAATGCCATGAAAAAGTCCAACAACACCATGAACGCTGCCGGCAGCATCTTCAACAAGAAAGTAATCTTAATAGGGTTGTTATTACTGGCGAATCTGATTGGCTTCGTGGTGGCACGCAACTATTTCACGCGCAACGCATGCATGACCTGCGCCGCTCCCCGGGAAATACACAAACACAGTGGCAATGGCGTGAGTGAAGGTAAAGGTACGCTGTTGAACTGGACCTTCACCCTTATTCGTTCACTGGGATCCGGCAAGCATATTCGTTAAAAGCGAATTTCTTGACACTCCATCTGAAGCGCCTCTACCGGTTTTTATACCGCACCAAAGTTTACCACCTTTTATTTTGGCTTTTATACACTCTTTTCTGGGCCGTATTGTTTCAGCCTTCTCCGCGTTTTGATATAGCGCTACTGAAATCAGCTGCCGTATTAATTTTTCATGCAGGGGTAAGTTATTTCAACAACTACTTCCTGTTCAATTGGTTTCTGCTGAAGCGACAATATGCCACATACATTTTCACCCTACTGCTGATTATTGCGCTGGCATGTTACCCACAGGCCATTATTTACCATCGCTTTTTTAATCTGGGAGAAGAGGTTCGTGATTCCATCTGGACCTGGCGCTTTTTTCTGGCCAATGCCCTGAGTATTCTGCTTACTGTAGCGGTAACCGGCAGCCTCAAGTTGCTGAAGAACTGGTATCAGGAAGAACAGTTCTCCCGTTCCCTGCGAAAAATACATGCAGAAACGGAGCTAAAATTCCTGAAATCACAGATTAACCCACATTTTCTGTTTAACAGTCTGAACAACCTTTATGCCCTCACCCTGATTAAATCAGAACAGGCGCCCGAGGTGGTGTTGCGGCTGAGCAATATTCTGCGCTATGTTTTATATGAAACATCGGACGGAAAGGTGCCTTTGGAAAAAGAAGTCGAGTATCTGCGCGATTATGTCGAACTCGAGAAGATACGATTAGGCCAAAGAGCCCATATTGAACTGAAAATCAGCGGCGACTTCTCCGCCGTTGAAATTGAACCCATGATGTTGCTTACCCTGGTGGAAAACAGCTTTAAACACGGTACGGCCAAGCAAAACACCGGCGCCTGGGTGACCATCAGCCTTGAGCGCACCTCGCCTGAGGTACTTCATTTTCAGGTGTCCAACAGCAAAGTAGAAGAAAGCACAGAGCCCTTCACCACCCCCAGAAACAGCGGAATCGGCCTGAATAACCTCAAGAAAAGGCTCGACATGCTGTATCAGGACAAGCACAAGCTGATGATCAGCGACACCGGAAACCGCTATACCGTAGACCTCTACCTCAACCTATAAAATCGAATCATGGAACATACCCTCACCTGCATGTGCGTGGACGATGAGCCGCTGGCCATAGAAGTACTGAAGAAACTCATAGCCGCCCGTCCGGAACTGAAACTCACCGCAACGGCTGCCAATGCCATGGAAGCTATGGAAAAGCTGCGCAAAGAACCGGTAGACCTGATATTTTGCGACATCAATATGCCGGAAGTAAATGGGCTTGAATTCGCAAGAAGCATTCAGGATACTGCCTCTGCTTTCATTTTTACTACGGCACACCCCGAGTTCGCCGTTGACGCCTTTGAACTGGAGGCGCTCGATTACCTCACCAAGCCTGTTTCGCCGGAACGCTTTGAAAAAGCGGTTCAGAAAGCGCAGGAATACTTTGAGCTCCGCCGCAATAAAAAAGTTGATAAGGTGGAACTGGAAGAAGGGCATATCTTCGTGAAAACCGATTCCAAACTGCTGAAAATCGGATTTGGCGATATCCTTTACGTAGAAGCCTTCGCGGACTATGTGAAAATCTGGATTTCTGAGGAAAAACGCATCGTCACCCTTCAAACCATGAAAAAGATGGAACAGGGGCTCCCTGCAGAAAAGTTCATCCGGATCCATCGATCCTTCATCATTGCCCTGGATAAAATCCAAGCCGTCGCCGGTAATAATGTGATTATCGCCGGTAAATCCATTCCTATCGGAAAAAACTACCGCGATGCTTTTATGCAGTTGATTGCCGGCAAAAAGCTGGGAATTTGAGCCTTTGCGTCAAGAGCCCAACTTCCGCGTATCCAGATGCGGATACGCCCGCATTAATTGTTTGTTCAGATTTTCCTTTTGTTCCTGCAGACTGATGGCCTCCGGCGTATCGGGAAATCTGATTTTATGCGCCAGCAAACGCCGGTACTGTCCCACTTCAAGAATCATTTTTCGAGCATTTGAATCCATCCAGGTTTCTGAAAAGGCCTCCCAGATGATTGATTCGGCCTGCCTGGAAGGATGCGCCATATCTTCGGCATACCAGCGGTAATCGCGCAGCACATCCACCAACAATTCATAGGATGGGAAATAATAGGTTTCAGGTAGCGCCTCACAAAGGGCATGTACGGCGCTGATCAATACCGCCTTAGAACGGCTGTGCTCCACCAATCCGTCGCGCAGGTATTTGACAGGACTTACTGCCAGGCATACTTTCAACTGCGGATTGAGTTCCCGGCAGCGCAGCAACAGTGATTCCCAAACCGCTACAATCCCTTCTGAAGTGGCCAGTTCCTTTACAAAATCAGCGGCAGGGCGTCGATGGTTATTGCTCACAATACGGCCATTTTCAACCAAGATGTAATACCAGGCCGTTCCAAAGGAAAGCACCAGCACTTCGCTTTTTCTCATGGCCTCCAGGCCAAACATTAATTGTTGGTTGATGCCATGCAGAACCTGTGCTTTATCTGTTCCTGAAAATGCAGAATGATGGTCATGAGTATGGAATAAACTGCCTACTTGAATCAAATCATCCTCACTGTAGAAATCCTCGTCGAGCATACGTTTAAATCCTTCGGCCATGGCCAAGGGGTTAAACACTATGCCGCAGGGCCCATAATACGTATCAAATCCCGCATGCTGTGCAGCCTGACTCATAACTTCCCCAAAACAACTTCCAGAGAAGAACAAAGGACTTTCGGGCTTGATTATTCCAAGCGGAGTCAAAGCAAAGGGAATCATCAAATCCCTGGGATTCATACGGCAAAATAAGCGGAGTTATGGAGTAGTTTGAAGAAGGTGCTAATTTCGAGGCGTACTTCACAGGCCGGGGGGCTATGTTGGACAGGGGGACTACATTAAGCAGGACTTGGGCATGGCCCGGTTTTTTTACACGTTCGGTGTTGTTTTTCCTGTGCCTCAAATTCATATATATCCTTCTTGGGCTGCTTTGGCAAGGAAACAACGACTGGCTAAGCGTTTTTCACCGCAACGACAGTTCCTGGTACGCTTTGATCGCGGAAAACGGTTATCCCACAGTGCCTCCGCAGCCGGGAACAGAGTCTGAATTTGCTTTTTTCCCTCTGTATCCTGCCCTGGTAAGCATATTTATGCCTCTGTTGGGTACTTTTCATCAGGCGGCCTTTGCCTTCAGCCTGTTGACAGGTTTGTTGTTGATTACCCTGTGCTTCCGTCTGCTCCGTCAACTGGAATGGTCAGACCGGGAAATTTTCCGCTTTCTGGCGCTGTATCAACTGCTTCCTTTCCATCATTTTCATCATGTTTTTTACTCTGAACAGCTTTTTCTGTTGATACTCGCCGGGATCATGCTTAGCCTGGAACAAAGAAGCACAGCCTTATTATTTGCGCTTTCTGCACTCCTGGCGCTGACCAGACCCACCGGTTTAATTTATGCAGCGACACTGCCCTTGCTCTATTTACCAAATTTCAACGTTCCTGCCTTCATTGACTGGGTCAGACGCTGCTGGCCATTGATGGGCGCTCCTTTCGGTATTTTCCTCTGGACGGGTTACCTGAAACTGCATTGTGGCGATGCGCTGGCATTCTCTCATGCGCAATCCGGCTGGAATCGGAAGTACTGCTGGCCCTGGGAGTCGCTGTTTAATGATGGAAACACGGCCATTATCTTGATCAGTATCTATGCTGTCCTCATCCTCATAACAGCACTGACCATGTTCAGACGTTCAGGTTTCGGTGTAATATTGTTCCACGGCATCAACCTGCTATTCCCACTGAGTACCGGACAAGTGATATCCTATCCGCGCTATACATCGGCAAACCTGCCTTTATTTCTGCGCCTGCGCAGCTTTTTAGAAGCGCCTTATTTCCCATGGATTTTAGCCCTCGCTGCAACATTACACCTGTTTATATACTATGCATGGGTGATGAACCTGCCCATCTGGTCTTACTGATTTAATTGGGGTTCGAAGAGCCTTCATCCCGCTGCAAGGTTTCTTCCCTGCTTGTGGACAGCATCTGTTAAATTCGCGCAGTTTTTCAACGCGATACATGGATCAGGAGGTATATCAACCGCAGCACAAGGTGCGCATAGTCACGGCAGCAAGTTTGTTTGACGGACATGATGCGGCCATTAACGTGATGCGCAGGATTATTCAGGGAACAGGTTGTGAAGTGATTCACCTTGGCCACGACCGCAGCGTCATGGATGTAGTGGAAACAGCCATTCAGGAAGATGCCAATGCCATTGCCATGACCAGCTATCAGGGCGGTCATAACGAGTATTTCCGCTACATGTATGATTTACTGAAGGAACGTGGTGCCGGACATATACGCATTTTCGGCGGCGGTGGCGGAGTAATCCTTCCCGATGAAATCCGCGACCTGATGAACTACGGCATCACCAGAATCTACAGTCCTGACGATGGTCGTGAACTCGGCCTGCAGGGCATGATCAACGACCTGGTGCAGAAAAGTGATTTTGCCACGGGCCTGAATCCTGAAGTTGTCCCATCGGCCCTGAAGCCTGAAGATAAACTGGGCATTGCCCGTTTAATCAGTGCCGCCGAGAACTATCCTGAACAAAACCAGTCGCTGTTGGAAGACATACGACAGCGCGCTGCAGGCATAAAAACACCCGTGCTGGGGATTACCGGAACCGGCGGAGCCGGCAAAAGCAGCCTCGTAGATGAACTGGTGCGTCGCTATCTGAACGATTTCCCCGACAAAACCATCGGCATCATTTCGGTAGATCCTAGTAAGCGTAAAACCGGCGGTGCTTTATTGGGCGACCGCATCCGGATGAACAGCATCAATCACCCTCGCGTGTACATGCGCAGCATGGCTACACGTCAGGCAAATCTGGCCCTCAGCCGGCATGTAGATGATGCAGTGGCCATTCTGAAACTGGCCGGTTACGACCTGGTACTGGTAGAAACCAGCGGCATTGGGCAGAGCGATACCGAAATTACCGAACACAGCGACCTGTGTCTGTATGTAATGACTCCGGAATATGGAGCGGCTACCCAGTTGGAAAAGATTGACATGCTGGATTTTGCCGATATCGTGGCCCTGAACAAATGCGACAAGCGCGGTGCGGCGGATGCCCTGCGTGATGTGCGGAAGCAATACCAACGCAACCACAAGCTGTTCGATGCCGACCCTGATACCATGCCGGTATTCGGAACCATTGCCAGCCAGTTCAACGACCCGGGCATGAATCGCCTTTATCGTGCCCTTATGGACGGAATTGTGCGTAAAACCGGTGCTGAAAATCTGCGCAGCAACTGGCACAGCAGCGATGAGATGAGCGAAAAGGTATTCATCATTCCGCCAGCGCGCAACCGTTACCTGAGCGAAATCAGCGAGAACAACCGCAATTACGACCGGTATTCGCGCACCCAGTCGCAGGTGGCCGACAAGCTCTACGGGCTGTGGCGCAGCCTGGAAACCATATCCGGGCTGGAACTTCCGGTTTCTATGGGCGCAGAACAGGCCTTTGACCGGCTGCGCAGCCTGGAGCATCCGGAACAGGATGTGCTGCGCGCCCTGATGGCTTCCTTCGACCGTGAAAAGAAAAACCTGGATGTACGGGTTTGGGATATGCTTTGCGGCTGGGAGGCTGAAGAGCGTAAATACAGCGACGAGCATTTCGTGTACCTGGTGCGCGGTAAGGAAATCAGGGTTCCGAACTATTCCGAAAGCCTGAGTCATACGAAAATACCTAAGGTGGCCATGCCCCGTATGAAGAGCTGGGGCGACAAGGTGCGCTGGGCGTTGCAGGAAAATACACCGGGCTTCTTCCCATATACGGCCGGTATCTATCCCTTCAAGCGCGAAGGGGAAGATCCTACCCGCATGTTTGCCGGCGAAGGCGGTCCGGAACGCACAAACAGACGCTTCCACTATGTAAGTATGGGCATGCCGGCCAAACGCCTCAGCACCGCTTTTGACAGCGTAACCCTCTATGGCCGCGACCCTGATACCCGTCCCGATATATATGGGAAGATTGGAAACAGCGGTGTGAGCATTTGCTGTCTGGATGATGCCAAGAAGCTCTACAGCGGTTTTAACCTTGCTGATCCGAAAACATCGGTGAGCATGACCATCAACGGGCCGGCGCCTATGCTGCTGGCCTTCTTCATGAACGCGGCCATTGACCAGCAATGCGAATTATATATCCGCAGGCATGGAATGGAATCGGAAGTAAACCGCAAGATTGAAGAGCTATTCGACCGCAAGGGTATTGCACGACCAAAATATCACGGCAACTTACCCGAGGGTAACGACGGTCTCGGCCTGATGTTGTTGGGTGTAACCGGCGATCAGGTGCTTCCAAAGGAGATCTATGAAGAGATTAAAGCCTGGACGATGAACCAGGTGCGGGGAACGGTTCAGGCTGATATCCTGAAAGAAGACCAGGCGCAGAATACCTGTATTTTCAGTACCGAATTTGCCTTGCGTCTGATGGGCGATGTGCAGCAGGAGTTTATCAATGCCAAGGTGCGCAACTTCTACAGTGTGAGCATCAGCGGCTACCACATTGCCGAAGCCGGAGCCAACCCGATTACCCAACTGGCCTTCACCCTGGCCAATGGATTTACCTATGTAGAATACTACCTCAGCCGGGGTATGCATATTGATGATTTTGCTCCAAACCTGAGCTTCTTCTTCAGCAATGGCACCGATCCGGAATATGCCGTAATAGGAAGGGTTGCCCGCCGCATCTGGGCCAAGGCCATGAAGCTTAAATACGGCGGCAATGAACGCAGCCAGATGCTGAAGTACCATATCCAGACCAGCGGCAGGAGCCTGCACGCCCAGGAAATCGACTTCAACGACATACGCACCACATTGCAGGCCCTTTATGCCATCTATGACAATTGCAACAGCCTGCATACCAATGCCTACGACGAGGCCATCACTACGCCCACTGAGGAAAGCGTGCGCCGTGCCATGGCCATCCAGTTAATCATCAACAGGGAACTCGGTTTGGCGAAGAATGAAAATCCGCTGCAGGGCTCCTTCATCATAGAAGAACTGACTGATCTGGTGGAAGAAGCAGTGCTGACAGAATTTGACCGCATCACCGAGCGGGGCGGCGTGCTGGGTGCCATGGAAACTATGTACCAGCGCGGGAAAATCCAGGAAGAAAGCCTGTATTATGAAACCCTGAAACACACCGGCGCATTGCCCATCATTGGGGTAAATACCTTCCTGAGCAGCAAGGGCTCACCAACGGTTTTACCCAGGGAGGTCATCCGCAGTACCGAAGAGGAAAAAGAACAGCAGATCAATACTGTACACAACCTGCAAAAAGCCTATGCCGAAGAGGCCGCAAAAGCGCTTCGCGAGATACAGCTTTGCGCCATCCAGAACCGGAATTTATTTGCCGCGCTGATGGAAGCAGCCAAGGTGTGTACCCTGGGACAGATAACCGATGCCTTGTTTGAGGTGGGTGGACAGTATCGCAGGAATATGTGATTGTTCAGGCAGCCGCCAACGGATGATGAAGTTCCTTTTTCGGGAACGTTAAAACCGAATATCCGGAGCCCAAGATATCGTTTAATATGACGATAATTTAAAATATCGTTAAAATAAGCGATAAATAGAAATATCGTTTAAAAATACGATATTTGAAGCGTGATAGCCATTATAAAAGGAGATATCATTGCTTCACGCACCCTTTCCAGTCCGGAGCCCTGGCTGCTACCGCTGAAGTCATTGCTGGCCACCTGGGGGCAAACTCCGCAGGATTGGGAGCTGGCCTGGGGTGATGCATTCCAACTGGAAATACAAAACCCCGAAGTGGCGCTGCACCGA